>NZ_VRTY01000060.1 GCF_008017455.1 Pontibacter qinzhouensis
AACAGACACGAACTTTTTTGAGGTAGCCAATATGCAGGATACTGCTATTGCTCAGGGCAGCCTGGCTTCGGCGCAGGAAGTGGCAGAAGCTGGCTACAAAGGCCTGATGAGCGGCGATGCGCGCGTGCTGCCAACCCTGAAAGCTAAAGCGTTTCATGCCCAAAGCGCCTTACTCCCCGATTCTATGCTGGCGACCATCATGAACACCATGATGAAAGAAGTAAAGTAAAGCTCCTGAAATTATACACATGCAAAAGCCTTCTGTTTGTTTAGCAGAAGGCTTTTGCATGTGTCAAAGACGGCGATGTATAGATGATGACAGACTTATGGAAAGTCAACATTGGACTTTAAAAATTTAACAGGCTAAAAATAATCTTGTGTCCTGCGTTTTATGTCTTGATACTTGTGTCCCGCATCCTGAAGCTATGAGAATTCGAATTCCGGAAAGTGATGACGCTGTTTACGAACACTTGCTGCGCCTAACAAAATAAATCCAAAAACATGAATAACTTCTGGCAGCATAGCTATTGCATGTTATAAAGAAATTATTACATTGCACCGTTTTTATTTCTGTTAAACGCCTAGCATGAAACACCTTTACATTTTAACCTTAGCCTTTTTTACGCTTACCCTTTGTCCTGCATTTGCTCAATTAGAAGACTCTACAGTTTGGTATGTTGCCGACTGGAAGAAAGGTGATTCACAAAAATTCAGAGTAACCAAAAAGGTATTGGAGTATAAAAATGATAAGGAGAGCAAAAACACTCTCCAGACCTACATTGCCAATGTACATGTTACCAAAGTTCACAAAAAATACTACGAACTGGAGTGGCGCTACGGAGAAACACTCTTCAACAACACACCGGCTTTATCAGAAGAAATAACCAAGGTCAGTAAGAAACATAACCTGCAGAGCATTACCTACAGAACCGACCCCTACGGCACCTTTATAGGTATACAGAACTGGAAAGAACTGCGCAAAATGACTCAGGAGATTATGGCCGCTGTGGTAAAATCGAAAGAAGCAGCCAATAAAAAAGAGCTGGAGCAGGCCATGAAACCTATGCTCGATGCTTTCAGCACAAAAGAAGGCATCGAACAGATTGCTTTTCAAGAGATCGTATTTTTCCATTTCCCATACGGCGGAGGCTTCGAGCAGTACGACACCCTGGCCTACGAAGATGTTTTTCCGAACCTGTTTGGCGGGGCTCCCATTAAGGCAAACGGCTTAATATACTACAACCACCACGATACACTTGCCCACGTAACCGAAATGGTAAACCACATCGTGCTAGACCCTGCCGACTCGAAAGAGATGGTAAATGATCTTTTCAGAAGGATGACGGCTAATCTGCAATCGCTAAGCGAGGAGGACCGGAAGAAACGGCTGGAGGAGCTAATAACAGCTTTGGCAGATTTTGAGATAGACATTCAGGACCATAACACCTTTGTATACAATAGTGCTACCTTCTGGCCCCAACGCCTCACCAGAAAGCGCGAAACAATTGCCAACTCCGAAAAGGAAAAAATAAGGAAGATAGAAGAAGTTATTATCGAGGCAGCCCATTAACAGCTCCTGCCCTGATGGAATGCTCCGACAAACTAAAAATCAGAAATTAAAAATGATCATGGCGCGAGTGTCCTTGCTCGTGCCGACTGTTCCGCGGCCTCTGGTCGCCTTACAATTCTGTTGTAGAGGCATATTATCTCTAAAATAAAATTGCAGGAGCTTCTTAGTAAGATTAAGTAACTGATGTTACGCACCTTCTAGTAGGTGGCACCTTTAAGTTGGTTCTAACACATTTGGTAACAGTTTCATCCGGTGCCCTCAATTTATTTTGTTCTATAGGAAAAGTCTTAGGCTCAAGGCTGGGGAAGGGGCCCTATATTAGCGGGGCCTCGTTCTCGGGCATCGCGCCTTTGCATCTTTCCTGCCCGCAAGCGGGCTGCCGCTCCCGCGGCACCGGAAACCTGCAAAGGCGCTCAACCCAAGAACTGGGATCAAGTGCTACAAGCATCTGCTACACCTCCAGTAAATTAATTTGTTGGGTTGGAAGTATAATGTTTAATTGAATATCCTGAGTGCGTAACATCAGTAAGTAAGCTATACAGGTTAGGTTAACCTCTTTTCTTTTTCAGGAACTCAAATTATTCAAATGAAAATAGCCTCCAAAAGTTTTTCATCAGAATAGTGTCAAGGGTAACAGTAAGGAGCCCCTGCATCTAAAGTGCGAAACATCTTGATTAAGATTTCACCGGAACCAAACTGTTCAGTCTGTAGCTTATTAAACCCTATTTGGTGAAGAAGTAGCCGGGTTAAACCACCTGCCGCCTCTCCTCCTGTCATTAATATATAAAAAGCCCCTTCCCTGGTTGTAAAGCAGCTGCGGAAGGGGCTTTTTATATGCAGCAAGTGCCGTAGCACCGGTTTGCGGACTAATACGGCTTAAGTACCCGCTCCCGAAACACATCCTGACAATTTATTTTAGCTGGCAATGCTCTTTTACCTATGGTCTGTAGGTAAAAGAGCCATAAAAAATGCCATAATAACCCGTAAAAAGGCCATTACAGGCTTATATAGCAGAAACTAATATCCATCATTTCTTTGGATGACTACGGTCATACTTCTCCGGGGTGCTCTCCACTACCTTTGACACATCAAGAACAACAAAACCACCTTAACTAACAGGTTATGAATACTTCAAAAACCATAAAACTGATCAGCTTTCTGAGCCTCTTTTTAGGCTTAAGCTTCGCAAACGTTCTGCATGCACAAGCTCCTTATAAATTGGCTGCCAAGCCCGAGATAAAAGTAACAGGAGGCTCTACGCTCCACGACTGGGAAATGGCTTCTGCACAAGCTCAGGGTAAGGCAGAAATCACAATCGAAGGCACCACCCTGAAGGCCATATCAGCCGGAAGCGTGACCATGAAATCGGAATCATTAAAGAGCGGCAAAGATAAAATGGACGGCATCGCTTACGAGTCTCTTAAAACCAAAAAGCACCCCGACATACAGTTCACCCTTACTTCTTACAAGAACCTGGATGGCAAGAAAGGGCAAGCAACCGGTAACCTGACCATAGCCGGCACCACCAAAGCAGTTACCTTCACCGTGGATTCGGTTGTAAAAGGCGGCGTAGTAACCTTGACTGGCGAAACACCTATAAAATTCACAGATTTTAACTTAACACCGCCAACTGCCCTTTTAGGAACCATCAAAACCACCAACGACCTGAAACTTCACTTTAAAGTTAATTTTCAACAAGTTAATCCTTCTATTTAACCGCATACTTAAAATCTCAACAAAATATTTAATAAACCAATATCATGAAAAAACTTGCACTTTCTCTAGGTTTACTGCTTGGCCTAAACATAGGGGCTATGGCACAATTAACGCTCTCCGACATGCAGTATTTCAGACCTTACGACAAACGAGGACTGAATGTATTTGAGACTAGCAAAGCAGACACGACTGCCTTCGAAGGCATTAAAGTACGATTAGGTGGCGGCTTTGCACAGCAGTTCCAGGGTTTAAAGCACCGCAACACGGCCACAGCCATTATGCAGGGCGAAAACAACCTGAACCAACTGATGGCCATCGAAAACGGATTTAACCTGGCCACTGCCAACCTGAACCTCGATGTACAACTGGCCGATGGTATCAGACTGAACTTGGTAACGTATCTGTCATCCAGACACCACCCTGAAACCTGGGTAAAAGGCGGCTTTATTCAGATAGACAAAGCTGAGTTCCTGAACAGCAACTTTGTGAACAGCGTATTCCAGAACCTGACCCTGCGTGTTGGCCACATGGAAATTAACTACGGCGATGCACACTTCAGAAGAACCGACAACGCCCACGCACTCCACAACCCATTTGTAGGCAACTATATTATGGATGCCTTTACAACCGAGATTGGTGCCGAAGCCATTTACCAATACAAAGGTTTCCTGGCAGTGGGCTCTATAACTGGCGGTGAGATACAAGGTGGTATTCAGAACCCCGGACAAAGAAAACCATCTTTCATCGGTAAAATCGGGTACGACAACCAACTGGCCGAAGACCTGAGAGTAAGATTAACCGGCTCTGTTTACACTACCGGCGGCTCTGTTAGAAACACCCTGTATGGTGGCGACCGCGCCGGCTCACGCTACTACCTGGTTATGGACCCTGCCCGTGTGGCAAGCGGTACTGCCGTAACAGCAGCCACTCACTTTACCTCTGGCCACATTAACCCAGGTCTGACCAACAGCATTACAGCTCTGGTGGTGAACCCATTCGTGAAATACAAAGGCCTTGAGTTCTTCGGTAACTTTGAGCAGGCAAAAGGCAAAGGAAGACTGGGCGCTGCCGATGAGCCGGAAGATCGTACATGGAGACAACTCGGAACTGACCTGGTGTACAGAATAGGCGCTAACGAGAACTTCTATATAGCTGGTCGTTACAACGTGGTAAACGGTCGCCTGGCTCCAAGTGCTGCTACACCAAACGTGCAGAACAACGAGGTAACACTTAGCCGGGTACAAGTAGGCGGTGGCTGGTTTGTAACTAAAAACATACTTGCCAAAGCAGAATACGTGAAACAACAATACAAAGACTTCGCTCCAACTGATATCCGCCATGGAGGTCAATTCGACGGATTCATGATTGAGGGAGCTATTTCCTTCTAAAGCTTAAAACCATGTTACTCATACCTATCCTACTCGCTGTTGCAGCCTTGGCAAACGTGGTTTCGCCACCAAAAGAGGAGTTTGTAGTTGTTAAAGGAAGCAAAATAACAGTACAGGCTGCTACCTCTCTCGGCAACATAAACTGCAGCTATAGCTGCAACAGCCAGCAGGATACGTTATTACTCAATACCCTGTTGCTCAAAAAAGACCGGCTAAAAGTTACCATACCGGTAAATCAGTTTGGGTGCGGCAACCCTCTCCTGAACCGGGATTTTCAGCAGACATTAAATGCGAAAGAATACCCGAACATCAGAATAGAGGTTATGAGCCTTAAAAAGGTTGGCAAAGAGTATAAAGGAGCTCTTAAATTTGAAGTAGGCGGAAAAACAATCATGATGGACGATGTTAGTTTCAACATGTTTTCTGCCCAGGGAGCTACTTACATGAAAAGTAATATTTGCCTGAACTTTACCGAAATTGGTCTTAAAGCACCTAAAAAGCTAGGCGGACTTTTTAAAGTAGACGAAGAACTACAGATAATTGTAGAATTGCAGGTAAGCAACAAAGCAGCACCGCAATTCTTAACAGAGTCAGTAATTTAACTTAAAACGAGTAACAGCCACAGGCCCCGGAGCTATCCGGGGCCTGTGGCTGTTTTTAGGAGCAGCCAGGCCAAACCTCTTACACTACCCTTGGCAAATTCTGGAGCAAAATGCTTCTGAAGGGCATTTTCATTTAAATAATTCAGCTGCAGGAAAATTCAGCCCCAAACCAACTTCTAATTTATAGTTCGCGAAAAGCAATCAATCCTAAAATATCGTATGCCTACTAATAAAGATCTAACCTTTCCGAATGAGTTATTTTACTCAACACCTGCCACTTTGGCTTATAATTAGAAAAAAGACTTTTAAAAACATGACATAATTACATAAATATCGCTACAAATACAATTGGTTTAGATATTGATGATACCGTTACCAG
This sequence comes from Pontibacter qinzhouensis, assembly GCF_008017455.1. Taxonomy (GTDB): domain Bacteria; phylum Bacteroidota; class Bacteroidia; order Cytophagales; family Hymenobacteraceae; genus Pontibacter; species Pontibacter qinzhouensis. Next base: position 5,656 of record NZ_VRTY01000060.1, read on the forward strand.
AGTACAACAAGTGAAACAGGAACAGAAAATGAATTTTAATAACTATACCATTAAAGCACAGGAGGCCATCCAGAAGGCCTCCGAGATAGCAGGCGGCAACCAGCAGCAGGCTATCGAAACAGGGCATATCCTGAAAGCTATTCTGGAAACTGATGAAAACGTAACCAACTTCCTGTTGCAGAAGCTGAACGTTAACGGCCGCATACTGCACAGCAAGTTAGATGAAATAGTAGCTGGCTACCCGAAAGTAACAGGCGGAGGCGGCCCCTACTTAGCCAACGACACAGCCGCTGCCCTACAAAAAGCAACTTCGTATCTAAAAGAATTTGGCGATGAGTATGTAGCCATAGAGCACATGCTGCTTGGCCTGCTGGCTGGCCGCGATAAAATAGCCGGCCTGATGAAGGATGTTGGCTTTAACGAAAAAGACCTTAAAAAAGCAATAAAAGAACTGCGAGGCGGTGCCAAGGTAACCGACCAGAATGCCGAAGCTAAATACAATTCGCTCAAACGCTACGCCAAGGACCTGAACGAGCTGGCCCGCTCCGGCAAAATAGACCCGGTCATTGGCCGCGACGAAGAGATCCGCAGAGTGTTGCAGATCCTGAGCCGCCGCACCAAAAACAACCCGGTGCTGTTAGGAGAGCCTGGTGTGGGTAAAACTGCCATCGTGGAAGGCCTGGCACAACGCATCGTTTCTGGCGACGTGCCCGAAAACCTGAAGTCCAAAACGCTGATGAGCCTCGATATGGGCCTGCTCGTGGCCGGTGCCAAATACAAAGGCGAGTTTGAGGAACGCCTGAAAGCGGTAATCAAAGAAGTAATAGACGCAGAAGGCGAAATCGTACTCTTTATAGATGAGATCCACACCCTGATAGGTGCCGGTGCAGGCGGCGAAAGTGCCATGGACGCAGCCAACCTACTGAAACCAGCCCTGGCTCGCGGCGAACTGCATGCCATTGGTGCTACCACGCTGAAAGAGTATCAAAAATACATCGAGAAGGACAAAGCGCTGGAGCGACGTTTCCAGGCGGTAATGGTCGATGAGCCGAGCGTACCCGATGCGATTTCGATTCTGCGCGGTATCAAAGATAAATATGAGCTGCACCACGGTGTACGGATTAAAGACGATGCCATTATTTCGGCAGTAGAGCTTTCGAGCCGCTACATCTCCGACCGCTTTTTGCCCGACAAAGCCATTGACCTGATGGACGAGGCCGCAGCCAAATTGCGTATCGAGATAGACTCGCTGCCCGTAGAGCTCGACGAGATTCAGCGCCGCATCATGCAGCTGGAGATCGAGCGAGAGGCCATCCGCCGCGAAAACGACAAAGACAAAGAATCGGTGCTCTCCAAAGAAATTGCCGACCTGAGCGGCAAACGCGACGACCTGAAAGCCAAGTGGCAGAATGAGAAGCAGATTATAGAGGGGCTTCAGAAAGAGAAAGAAAACATTGAGCAGTACAAGCTGGAAGCGGAGCAGGCTGAGCGTGCCGGTGACTATGGCCGTGTAGCAGAGCTGCGTTACGGTAAAATTCAGGAAGCAGAGGCTCACCTGAAGCAACTGCAGGAGCAGGTACGCGAAATGCAGGGCGAAAACCCGATGCTGAAGGAAGAGGTGAATGCCGAAGATATTGCCGAAGTAGTAGCTAAATGGACCGGTATTCCTGTAAGCAAAATGCTGCAGAGCGACCGCGAAAAGCTGCTTAACCTGGAGCAGGAACTTGGTAAACGTGTGGCAGGCCAGGAAGAAGCGATAGAAGCTATTTCGGATGCAGTACGCCGAAGCCGGGCCGGTATGCAGGACCCAAAACGCCCAATCGGTTCATTTATCTTCCTGGGCACTACTGGTGTAGGTAAAACCGAGCTGGCTAAAGCCCTGGCCGATTACTTGTTTAACGATGAAAACGCTATGGCCCGCATCGACATGAGCGAGTATCAGGAGCGCCATGCCGTGAGTCGCCTTATTGGTGCACCTCCAGGATACGTGGGTTACGACGAAGGTGGTCAGCTAACGGAGGCTATCCGTCGCAAGCCTTACTCTGTGGTACTGCTAGATGAAATCGAGAAAGCGCACCCTGATGTGTTCAACATTCTGCTTCAGGTGCTCGACGATGGCCGCCTGACCGACAGCAAAGGGCGCGTGGTGAATTTCAAGAACACCATTATTATCATGACCTCCAACATTGGCTCTCATATTATTCAGTCGAATTTTCAGAGCATGGAGGAGTACAACAAAGAGGAGGTAATAGAGCGTACCAAAGTCGAGGTGTTCGACCTGCTGAAGAAATCGGTAAGGCCGGAGTTCCTGAACCGAATCGATGAACTGGTGATGTTCCGTCCTCTGAGCCGTGGCGACATCCGCAAGATTGTTGATATTCAATTCCACCACATTCAGCAGCGCCTGGAAGAAGCTGGCATAGAACTTGTGGCTACCGATGAAGTACTGGATTACCTGGGCGATCAAGGTTTCGATCCGCAATTTGGTGCCCGCCCGCTGAAGCGTGTGCTGCAACGCCAGATCCTGAACGAGTTATCGAAAGAAATTCTCTCTGGCAGAATCAGTAAGGATTCGGTGGTAGAGGCCGTGTTACAGAATAGCAAAATCCAGTTCGTAAACGTAGACATCGAACTGCCAACCGATAAATAATTGTTTGTGAGTTAAAGTTTAGTTGAGTAAGCCCCGCTATTTCACCAGGAGTAGCGGGGCTTTTGTTTTGTAACGATGTACTGCCGCGAGCTTTCAGCTCGTGGTTACACATGGAGTGAGCTTTCAGCTCACGTTGCACATTATAATCATCCTCGCGAGTTGAAAACTCGCCTCATTGTTCCCACGAGCTGAAAGCTCGCGGGAGTAGTTTTTTATAACCTAATTTCTGCTGATTTAGTAAAAAACTTCATGAGCCGTAACTACAAATTTCGGGATCGTGAAAAGCTATATTTTGTTTCTTTTGCTGTCGTAAACTGGATTGACATGTTTGTGCGGCGGGAGTATAAAGATATAATTGTTGATAGCCTGAAGTACTGCATCACTAACAAAGGATTTGAGCTGTATGCATGGTGCCTTATAAGCAGTCATGTTCATTTGATTGTAGGCAGTACCAAAGAGCCCATAGATGGTATCCTTCGTGATATGAAACGACATACAGCAAAAAGAATTTTAAAGACCATTGAGGAACACAACCAGGAGAGTCGCAAAGAGTGGATGCTCTGGATGTTCAAAAGAGCTGGCACCCGAAACCCTCACAACGAAACTTACCAATTCTGGCAACACCACAACCACCCTATTGAGCTTTCTAACAACTTTATGATGCAGCAGAAGCTGGACTATCTGCACCACAACCCGGTAGAAGCAGGCTTTGTAGAACAACCACAAGACTATTTGTACAGCAGCGCAAGAGATTATGCCGGTCAGGAAGGCTTACTAGATGTAATTCTAATAGAATAAACATCAAAACAGACATCACTCCCGCGAGCTTTCAGCTCGTGGTTATACATGAGGTGAGCTTTCAGCTCACGTTGCACACCTTAATAGTCCTCGCGAGTTGAAAACTCGCCTCACTATTCCCACGACTTGAAAGCTCGCAGGCGTAACATCACTACTACTCCCCCTTCAGCACAGCACAACCTTCTTAAAAATTAGCTCTTAAACCTACTTAAACGCCGGCACCACCTCCGGGCACATTGGTGCCTCCACCTGCACCTCGTGGCCGCTTGGCGTAAGTTTACCGGAGGCTTTGTCTATTTTAAAAGTGACGAGGTTGTTAGAGCGCTCGTTAGCTACCAGTAAAATATTTCCGGTAAGGTCGATGGTGAAGTCGCGGGGCCAGTCGCCGCCTACGTTTTCGTGCTGCACCTGCTTTAGCTCTCCGGTGCTTTGGTTTATAGCATATACCACAATGCTGTTGTGCCCACGGTTAGCCCCGTACAGGAACTTACCATCCGGAGATACTTTCACAGCAGAGCACTGGTTATTTTCTTTAAAATCAGCCGGGATTGTAGCCACAGTTTGTACCTCAGAAAAAGTGCCTTTATCGGCATTGTAAGAGAGCGCTACCATAGTAGAGTTAAGCTCATTAATTAAAAAAGCAAAACGCCCGTTCGGATGGAAAGCCATGTGGCGTGGGCCGGAACCTGCCTTTACAGTATAGGCTACTGCAGGCTCATTCGGTACTAACTTTTTATCCTGATACCGGTACCCTAATACCTGGTCGGTACCCAGATCTACGGCAAAAGCGAATTTGTTGGCAGGGTCGGGCGTAATAAAATGCGCATGCGGCCCCTCCTGCCGGTCTTTGTTCGGGCCTGAACCTTTGTGCTGACCTACTCCTGCAGCTGCTGCCAGGCTGCCATCTGGTTGCATAGGCAAAGCGGCTACATTGCCACCGCCATAATTCGCTACTAGCACCATACCGTTTTTCTCATCAACCGACACATGGCAGGGGCCGGTACCTTTAGAGGCCACCTGGTTTAGCATGGTGAGTTGCCCGCTCTGCTGGTCTACCGAAAAAGCCGTAACGGCTCCGCTTTTCTCTCCACCAAAATCGCCTTTCTCGTTAACGGCATATAAAAATTTGCGGTCTTCGCTAAATGCCAGGTACGTAGGTTTAGCGCCACCTTTAGCAGCACCTACCGCTGCCAGGGCTCCGGTTTCGGTGTCCAGGCTATACATAAAAATATTTTCTTGCTCATCTGCGCCACTTGTGCCAAGGTATACCATATACGATTCTTCTGAGTTAGTTTCACGATTACCTGTTTCCTCAGCTGTTGCCGTGCTGTTTGCATCGGAAGAAGAGGTGTTACAGGCCGACATAGCCAGCACCAGGCCCGCTACAGTTACTTTTACAAAGCTGTTGCGCATATGGTTATACATTTTTCTCATTTGTGTTGATGTTTTATAAATTGAAATCAGATTAAAATAACGGGAAGCCTTGACAAAAAAGAGCCAAAAAAGCTTCTGAAGGGCATTTTCATTAGCATAATTTGTTTGGAGCCGGAACCAACTGTGCAGGATCGGTGCCAGTAAAATGTGTTTGGGAGCGCCCCTACTCCTCCGGCTTCAGGCAGAAACCTGAAGCAGCAACAAATTTCCATAGGTCCATTACTTCGTATATAGCTCCTACCTTGTCTGCAGTGTTAACTTACTTAAAATTCCTGAATCGGCCATACCCTCTGCACACACTTTAAAAGTGTAGCTGCATATTTTATGTTGCAATCCTTTGCTTAATGGTTTATTTTGCAACTTAGTTACACTCAAAAAAGCTATTGTGTCTTCTACATTTCAGACGTACCTTAAACTCGGGTTTCATCATATCTACGATTTCAGAGCCTACGACCACATGCTGTTTCTGCTGGCGCTATGTGCGATTTACACCCTCAGCGACTGGCGAAAAATAATTGCATTGGTTACCAGCTTTACCCTGGGCCACTCTGTTACGCTGGCTTTGTCTACGTTCAACATCATTAAGTTCGATTCCGACCTGATCGAGTTTCTGATACCAGTTACCATTTTATTTACCTGCTTTACCAACTTCTTTAAATTAAAAGGAGCCGCCACCAACCAGCACCCAGTCTGGTCGTTTCATAACCTGCTGGCCATTGTGTTCGGGCTTATTCATGGCATGGGCTTTTCTAACTTTTTGCGTTCGCTACTGGGGCGCAACAGCAAAATATGGGAACAGCTGCTTGCCTTTAACATCGGCATAGAACTGGGCCAGCTCCTGATCGTGGCCATAATTCTGGTGGCCGGTTTTGTGGCCCTGAACCTGCTCCGCCTGAAACGCCGCGATTGGATAATGGTACTTTCGAGTGCTGCGACAGGCATAGCTTTGGTTTTAATGATGGAAAATAGTATCTTTTAGGCTTTAATTTACTGCACTTTTACAATCTAACTACAAATACATACCTAACCGGAATGAGAAACCTATTAAAGGGCATTGCCTTGTTTTGTTTTCTGGCTGGCCCGCTGGCCGTTAAAGCCCAGGATACAAAGTTCGGTCAGCTAGGTCAGGAGTTGCCTACACCCAATACCTACCGAACTGCCTCCGGCGCACCAGGGCACCAGTACTGGCAGCAGCGCGCCGATTATACCATTAAGGTAGAACTCAACGACCAGAACCAGTCTGTTACCGGCTCCGAAACCATTACCTACACCAACAACTCGCCCGATGTGCTCACCTACCTGTGGCTACAGCTGGATCAGAACATTTACGAGCCTAACTCCATGAGCAACCTCACCAGAACAGGAAGCCTGGAAGAAAGAATGTCGATACAGGCGATGGAGCGACTGGCACGCGAGAATTTTGATGGTGGCTTTAAAATACAGGCCGTGAAAGAACGGGGCGGCAAAGCCCTGAACTATACCATAAACAACACTATGATGCGCGTAGACCTGCCCTCGCCGCTAAAGCCGAAGCAGAGTTTTACGTTCAGCATAGACTGGCACCATAATATTAATAACCAGCTAACGCTGGGCGGCCGCTCCGGCTACGAATACTTCCCTACCGACGGCAATTACCTCTACGAAATGGCGCAGTGGTTTCCGCGCATGGCCGTTTACGACGATGTAAATGGCTGGCAGCACAAGCAGTTTCTGGGCAGCGGTGAATTTGCGCTCCCTTTTGGCGACTATAAAGTGAGCATTACCGTTCCGGCCGACCATGTGGTAGCCGCAACCGGCGAACTGCAAAACGCCAGCCAGGTACTGAGTTCCACGCAGCAGAAACGCTTTGCCGATGCCGCCAAAAGCAACAAACCGGTGGTGATTGTAACGCAGGAGGAAGCCACACAAGCTGAAAAATCAAAAGCCAGCGCAAAGAAAACCTGGACTTATGCCGCCACCAATGTGCGCGATTTTGCCTGGGCCAGTTCCCGTAAATTTATCTGGGATGCCATGAATGTACGTGTGGCTGGCAAGAACATTCTCGCCATGTCGTACTACCCAAAAGAAGGAAACCCACTTTGGGGCCAGTATTCCACAGCCTCAGTAGCGCATACCCTGCAGGTTTATTCCAAACATACCATTGATTACCCGTACCCGGTAGCTATTTCGGTGCACGGGCCAGTGGGTGGCATGGAATACCCGATGCTCTCGTTTAATGGCTATCGCCCTGAACCAGATGGCACCTACTCCGACCGCACCAAGTATGGCCTTATTTCGGTTATTATTCATGAGGTTGGTCACAACTTCTTCCCGATGATTATCAACTCCGATGAGCGCCAGTGGACTTGGATGGATGAAGGTCTGAACACCTTTATGCAGTACATTGCCGAGCAGGAGTGGGAACGCAACTACCCCTCGCGTCGTGGTGAGCCGCAGAACATTGTAGAGTATATGAAAAGCGACAAGAGCACCCAGGTTCCGATTATGACCAACTCAGAGTCGGTGCTGCAGTTCGGCAACAATGCCTATGGCAAGCCTGCCACTGCCCTTAACATTTTGCGCGAAACCGTAATGGGTCGCGAGCTGTTCGATTATGCCTTTAAAGAATACGCTACCCGCTGGGCCTTTAAACATCCCATGCCAGCCGACTTTTTCCGGACCATGGAAGATGCCTCCGGCGTAGATCTCGATTGGTTCTGGAGGGGCTGGTTTTACACTACCGACCACACCGATATGGCTATTGAAGGCGTAAAATGGTACACCATCGACTCTCAGAACCCCGAATTTGTAAACGCACAGAAGCGGGAGCAACTGAACAAGGCGCCACAAACCCTGTCGCAGCAGCGTAACCTGCAGGACATTCCGCGTACGCTCGTAGATGCCAATCCCGAACTGAACGATTTCTACAACAGCTACGACCCACTTACCACCACAGCAGCCGACCAGCAGCGTTACCAGTCGTTCCTGAATGGCCTGTCGCCGGAGCAGAAGAAAATACTCGATTCTGGCATGAACTTCTACGAGGTTGGCTTTAAGAACCTGGGCGGCCTGGTGATGCCCCTGATCGTGCGTATGGAGTTTGAAGATGGAACAGACGAAGTGGTAAACATACCTGCCGAGATCTGGCGCCTCAACAACACCGATATCACCAAGGTGTTTGTAACCGAAAAGCCGGTAGCCAGCTTCACGCTCGACCCATTCCTGCAAACAGCCGATACCGATTTATCGAACAACACGTTCCCGCGCCGCCTGGCCCCGTCGCGCTTCGAACTATTTAAGCAGCAGAGCCAGCAGCCACAAAACCCGATGCAACGCCAAAACTCGAGCAGCCGCTCTAACCAGCGCAACAGCACCGGACAATAAACGACTTTACTTTTAGCCGTTAGAATATCCCTCGTTCCAGCTTTGGTGCGGGGGATTTTTTCTATTGATGCTTTTCCTGCATTTTACCCTTGGCGTTAAATCCACTGAAATACTTCTGGAGGCCATTTTTGTTAGAATAATTGAGTTTGTTTCTCCTTGTTAGTTGCTGATTGTTAAATGGCTAAATGGTTGATATGAAAGAATTTTGATTGAGTGAATACTTGAATAAGATTCTAGGAACAGGCATACCTTTTAAAAACATCCTGTAAATCTTCTAGCCCCAAATAGCCTCTGGAAGGCCAAAATTATTAGAATATTTTCATCGAAAGAAAGCTAATATAGACCTTGTATTGTGGCAGGAAGCAACGAAGAGAACACTTCAGCCAGGTGCACCTATTGAGGCTCCACTGTCTGAGCGTTCAGCGAGTTTGGAGCATCCTGATTTTTTTGGTTCTTTTTGTATCAAGACAAAAAGAACCAGAAAGCAGGCAATAATATAGCTGCATTCCGTTATCACAGCTATACCAGTAACTATGCGAACTTAAACTAAACACTACAAGCTGCTTCTGCATCTCGCCCACAAGAATCTTCCAGAATGACAGAGATATAAGAGCTGAACCAGAAATAGGACGGTGTAAATACTAATCACATTTTTTACTAGCTTAGCTATACAGCAGAAAAGCCCACAGGTCTGGCTGACGCTGTGAGCTTTTTAATTGTATAAAAAGAATGCTGTTTTATTTCTTATTCTTAAACTCCCCCTTTTTAATCATATCTATCAGCTTAAGCACCGCAAACGGACTAACAGTCGGGATCATGTTCTGCTGTTCTATGCCACGTACCTGCTGCTGACTCCACACATTAAAGTTAGCTCCGGCATCCATAGGCGTTATCCTGAAAAGTTCTTCCAGCAAGGCCGGGTCCAGGTTTTTGGCGGCGTTAGACCGGCCCTGGTCGGGAAGTTTTACTGCCAGCACGGCCTGCCTGAAATCGCGCTCCGTAGGCCACGGGAATACCTCTACCTGCGGCAATTCAGTGGCTTCTTCCTGCATCTGCATAATAATAGAATAGCTCTGGCTGGCGTAGGTAGCCGGAATTTTAAGGTACTGTTTTTTGTAACCCAGCCCACTGAACACAATACTATCGCCGGCTAGCACAGGCACAGAGAAAAAGCCGTACTCGTTGGTATAGGTTCCGCGGTTTGTGCCGGGCACATACACACTCACGGCTGCCACACCATACAGGCTATCGCCCAGGGCCACAAAGCCCGAAAGCTGCACCACGCGTTTGCCTCCCTGGGCTTTTGTTTCTTGCGGGGCACTTAGCAACAGAAAGAAAAAAACCGCCAGCAGTGGCGCAAGCAGCCATTTATTTTTTTTCAGAAAAGAAGAATCAGGTACTAGGGTAAGCTTCATGTGGTTCAATTTACTTCATAATAATTTATTATAGCAGCTTTTTGCTAATTTTGTTTAGACCGGGAGAAAATTCGCCTTTGCAATTTGCAGCACGAATTTTAAACAGAGTCAGATATAACGCAACTATGAGACTCAAACATTTTAACCTTCCGTTTGGGGAGCAGGTATTTAAAGCCTTAGCCGATGAGTCGCGCATCCGGATCCTTCACCTGATCCTGAGAAACAAGGAAATGTGCACCTCCGACCTGGAACATGTGCTGGACTATACCCAAACCAAAACATCGCGGCACCTCGGTTACTTAAGAAGCTCCGGCCTGGTGGCTACCCGAAAAATAGACCAATGGGTGTATTATTCCTTAAAAGAAGACACTGCCGATATTTTGCAGAAGATTTACACGTACCTCGACCAGGATCCGGTGCTCCAAAAAGACCAGGAAATTTACAAAATACTGTATTCTAACCGCGAGTTAGCTGTAAACAAATTGCAAACCCGTCGCTGGACCGCCTCCTGATAGCTCATACTTCAAAGCTTCAACTTGCATTTGAAGCAATTATTGCACCATACCTGCAGTTAATCTGTTGTTATTTTGCTGCCTCTTTGCCCGCAACATCCCAAAGCCCCAGCCGTTTTAATAATCTGACTTAAATTTAAATGAAAACTTATTCACATATATTATTCGACCTGGACCATACACTCTGGGATTTTGAAAAAAACTCCGAAGAAACCTTATTTACTTTATACGAAGAATTTAAGCTGGCCGAACATGGCAAGTTTGACCGCGACTCGTTTTATAAGAAATATAAGTTTGTGAACCACCGCCTCTGGGACCTGTACAACAAAGGGAAGATAACGCAGGACGAGTTACGGAATCAGCGCTTTATCCGCACCCTGACCGGCCTCGGCCTCGAAGCGCATGAAGTGCCGGAAGGACTCTCGAAGGCTTACACCGACCTCTGCCCTACCAAAACGGCTGTGTTCCCTTTTACTTACGACCTGCTGCAGTACCTGCAACCGAAATACGGCCTGCACATAGTTACAAACGGGTTTAAAGACACGCAGTATATAAAACTGAACTCCTCGAAGCTGCACAGTTATTTCAAGGAGATAGTAACATCGGAGTGCTGCGGCTACAAAAAGCCCGATAAGCGTATTTTTGAACACACCCTGGAGCGCATAAAAGTAAAGCCTCAGGATTGCCTCATGATCGGCGACAATATTGAGTGCGACATAAAGGGTGCAAAAGCTGCCGGTATAGACCAGGTTTTTTTTAACCCCGAAAACTACAAACACCGCTGCAAACCAACTTATGAGATTCAGTGCCTGAGCCAGCTACAGCAAATTCTGTGATTTTTGCAGGGAAACGGGCAGATGTCAAAAACCAGCTAAACGTGGCAGCACCATCGCCCATTTTATTCGTTCCAGATTAGCCGTACCTTTGCAGCACGGCCAGCATCCGGAAGCGGATGGAGCAGCAGGCCATCTACTAAAACTATATTCACATCTAAGGAAAACACATCTATGGGAATCGGATTCTTTAAAGTACCAACACCTGTTAACGAACCTGTAAAAAGTTATGCACCAGGCTCTCCTGAACGGGAAGAACTGCAACGCACGTACAAGGAAATGAAGTCGAAGGAGGTGGATGTGCCGATGTATATCGGAGGCGACCTGGTGCGCACCGAAAAGAAACATCCGCTTGTGCAGCCACACGATCACCAACACATTCTGGGTTATTTTCATGAGGGCGAGGCAGAGCATGTGGAGCAGGCCATTAATGCAGCACTTGCCGCCCGCGAAATGTGGGCCAACATGGGCTGGGAGCATCGCGCCAGCATTTTCCTGAAGGCGGCCGATCTGCTGGCTGGCCCCTGGAGAGCCCGAATGAACGCAGCCACCATGCTTGGCCAATCTAAAAACGCCTACCAGGCAGAAATAGACTCGGCTTGTGAACTGATAGATTTCCTGCGTTTTAATGCCCAGTACGCTACTGAAATTTACCAGATGCAACCGGAGTCGTCGCCTGGGGTTTGGAACCGCATGGAGCACCGTCCGTTAGAAGGCTTCGTATTCGCCCTTACACCGTTTAACTTTACGGCCATTGCGGGCAACCTACCTGCTTCTGCCGCACTTATGGGCAATGTGGTGGTCTGGAAACCAGCTTATACGCAGATATATGCAGCCCATGTCATTATGGAACTGCTACTGGAGGCAGGGCTGCCGGAAGGTGTTATTAACCTGATTTATGTGGATGGCCCCACCGCCGGAGACATCATTTTTAGTCATCCTGATTTTGCAGGCATCCACTTTACAGGTAGCACTGCCGTGTTCCAGAACATCTGGAAAACAATTGGCAACAACATCCATAAGTACAAAACCTACCCGCGCATTGTAGGCGAAACCGGTGGCAAAGACTTTATTCTGGCGCACCCTTCTGCCGATGCCAAAGGTCTGGCTACCGCCATTTCGCGAGGTGCTTTTGAGTACCAGGGCCAGAAGTGCTCTGCTGCCTCGCGTGCCTACATACCGAGCAACCTCTGGGATGAAGTAAAAGCTTATGTGCAGGAAGATGTGAAGTCGTTTAAAATGGGGCCTCCTGAAGATTTCTCAAACTTCATTAACGCCGTAATAGACGAAAAATCGTTCGATAAAATTGCCCAATACCTCGACAATGCCAAAAACAGCCCTGAAGTAGAAATAATAGCAGGTGGCGGCTATGACAAGTCGAAAGGTTATTTTATAGAACCAACGGTACTGCTTTCGCACAACCCGCAGTATGTAACCATGTGCGAAGAGATATTCGGGCCGGTTATCACTATTTATGTATATGACGAAAACAACTTCGAAGACACGCTGCAACTTGTAAACGAGACATCGCCATATGCCCTGACCGGTGCCATCTTCAGCCGCGACCGCTACGCTATTGAAACGGCAGCCAAAGCTCTGAGCCATGCAGCTGGCAACTTCTATATAAACGACAAGCCAACCGGGGCCGTGGTGGGGCAGCAGCCATTCGGTGGCTCCCGCGCCTCCGGCACCAACGACAAAGCCGGCTCCATGCTTAACTTGCTGCGTTGGGTATCGGCCCGGTCTATAAAAGAAACGTTTGTGTCGCCAACAGATTATCGTTATCCGTTTTTGGGGGAAGATAAGAAATAAGTAACCTGCTTAACGGCTCCAGAAAACCCTGCTACTCTAGTTCAGTAGCAGGGTTTCTCATTTTTGCCTAATCCTGCGTTTCAAAAACAAAATTTTGCTTATTGAAGCACCGGCTCAAGCAAAGTCCTGTTTACTAAACCAGCCTTACCACCAGGTTCCCTTCTGAATTATTCAAATGAAAACAGCCTCCAGTAGGATTTTCACTCAAATTTTGCCAAGGCTTGCCCTTGTTGCTGCACATACCATTGCCCTGCTGCAAAAATGGCAGCTATGCTCATCCCCCCTTGCTCTTCTTAAGCTATTTACCCTCTCCTGCTAAAGCTCTACCCTTTTTTAGCAACCATCTATCAGTTTTGTAATTATTTTAACTATTTTTTGTATAAATACCAACTTCCAGGTATTGTTAAAGCCTCACATTGTCGCTTCCTTTGCCTTCTATATACTTTTTAAATCCCTGATTATGAAAAACTTTTACAAGAATTATTTGCTTAACAGAATTGTTGTACCGGCCATAGCCACAGGCCTCCTGCTACTTAGTGGAGCAGAGGCAGCAACAGCTCAAAAAAATCGGCCTGCCTTATTCTCCAAAGTCAGGGAACATGCTACTCAGCCTCTACCCACTAAAAGAGAGGCTACCACCAGTGTTTCAACCCAAAGCTTAGCAAGACTTGCCGCAGCTACTACCAGCGCACAGCCACTTACCAGCATGCACTACTCCCCAAATGGTGCAAACTGGCGACACGAAACCACCAATACCTACACCTACGATGGCGCAGGGCTTGTAACCAGTATAACAGAAAAATCGCCTACCGGATCTAACTTAACCAGAGAAACCTGGACGTATGACCAATATGGTAACGAAACAGAAAATAAATATGAGAACTGGAACGGTAGTCAGTGGGAGTTGAACGGTGGCTGGAGAACAGCTTACACCTATAACGCTGGTGGCAAAGTAACCGAATCTATAGAAAGCAATTGGAGCAACAACAGGTGGGAGCTTCGTTACAGATCAGTGGTCGCATACAATGCTGCTGGCAACTTCGAAAGCTTAACAGGGTACGATAGAGATGGCTCGAACTGGTTAGTGGAAGAAAGCTATACATTAACTTATGCTAATGCTAATTCAGGCCCAACCTCCCTTTTGTATATGGAACCGAACCGTGATGGCGTTTTGGTAAACACTGAGCGTACTATCGATATTGTATGGCATACTTTCTCAACCAATGTAACGTTCGACACGTTCTTTGACCAACCTGTAAAAAGCTATCTAAACCAGGTATGGGAAAACGGGCAGTGGGTGAATGAGGAAAAGTATGACGCCGTGTTTGGAGACAACAACAGCTTTGTAGGTATTGAGCAGGAATGGGAAAACGGCGCCTGGGTTAATAGCTGGAGAATAACGGTTAACTTTGACGCATGGGGCAACCAAACGCTGGGGCAGGACGAGGAAAGAGAGAACGGGAACTGGGTAATTTATGGTGCCAATAAATACACACACACCTATAACTCGGCCAACAACCTAACAGAAACTATCCGTCAAAACTGGGATGAGCAAACGAGAGCATTCTCTAATACCGAGCGTATCGTCTACTCCAACTTCCAGACCGTTACCTCTGCTCCTTTGGCTGCAGAGGAGCTCATTGCAAGTGTTTATCCGAACCCAACCGCCGACAAAATTACCCTAAGCTATAAGCAGCTACCGGGCCGGGCCACCCTACAGGTAACAGACATGACGGGGAGAACAGTGTTTAAAAAGCAACTGGGAACAACAGCAGAGCAGCAGGAACTGGATTTATCTAACTTCCCGGCCGGGCTGTATATGCTGCAACTAAGCACAGCCGATGCTGTGGCTACCCGTAAGGTGCTGAAACTCTAAAGCTACCATACAAATTATTCTAATGAAAAAGGCCTTCCGAAGCATAATAGGCCTTGCTAAGGTCCAGGCCTATAGGCAAAAAACAAGAGAACACCAAAAGAGCCATGCCAACCGCATGGCTCTTTTGGTTAAGCCTGAAGGTTAAAACGCTATTTAAAGGGCACCCACTTCTGTTCTATTTTACCTTTTGATTCTTGGGTATTTATCCCTAATTTTGATACCAAATCCAAAAAAGCACTTTAACAATATGGAAACATCTGTGGATCAGTACGTCCCATCAGATTATTTACCAATTCTGATACAATTTGCAGCAGCCCTGGGCTTCGTTATTTTTGCGCTAAGCCTTACGCACCTGCTGGGCCCCAAGCGAAAAAGCGATGTAAAAAACGCTTCCTGGGAAAGTGGTATAGAATCAGTTGGCGATGCCCGTACCCCTATTTCTTATAAATATTTCATGACGGCCATCTTGTTTGTGCTTTTCGATGTAGAAATTATTTTCATGTACCCCTGGGCTGTCAACTTCAGAGAGTATGGCATGACCTACTTTGTGCCGATGATGATTTTCCTGACAGTACTGCTGGCCGGCTTCTACTACGAACTTAAAAAAGGCATACTGAAGTAGTAAGAACGAATTAAACTTTTGCTAACAGACTGTTGTTCTTAACGAAGGCTAAACACCGTATTTTTGAACAACTTTAATTTCAGACATGAGCGATACACATAAAGATATAAACTACGCAGAGGCACCGGAAGGACACGCCGGAGCAGGTTTTTTTGCTACATCACTGGAGAAGATAGTGGGTCTTGCCCGTGCAAATTCACTCTGGCCGCTTCCATTCGCTACATCTTGCTGCGGCATTGAGTTTATGGCTACCATGGGCTCTACCTACGACCTCTCGCGCTTCGGCTCGGAGCGTATGAGTTTCTCGCCACGCCAGGCCGATGTGCTGATGGTAATGGGAACCATTGCCAAAAAAATGGGACCTGTCGTAAAGCAGGTATATGAGCAAATGGCCGAACCGCGCTGGGTTATTGCAGTAGGGGCCTGTGCTACTTCTGGTGGTATTTTCGATACTTACTCCGTGCTGCAGGGCATCGACCGCATTATTCCGGTGGATGTGTATGTACCTGGTTGCCCGCCACGCCCGGAGCAGATTCTGGATGGCGTGATGCGTGTGCAGGACCTGGCCGAAAATGAATCGCTTCGCCGCCGCAACTCACCTGAATACCAGGCATTATTGGCCTCTTACAACATAAAATAAGCATGGAGCTTACAAACGAGAATGTACTTGGTCTGCTAATAGACAATTTTGGGGAAGACCACATCCGCGATGCCTACGATCCGGATGGCATTATGACTTTCTTTACCGACCGCGACACCATTGTGCCGCTCATCCAGTACCTCTACGACGAAGAGTCGCTACAAATCAGGTTCCTGACGACCATGTGCGGCATTCACTACCCCGACCAGAAGGAGAAGGAACTGTGTGTGATGTACCAGTTGCACAGCCTGCGCCATAATTATCGTGTTCGCATCAAAGTATACCTTTCTGCGGCTGACCCTGTAATGCCTACACTTACTCACCTGTATGCCACAGCCAACTGGATGGAACGTGAGACATTCGACTTTTACGGCATCATCTTTAACGGTCATCCGAACCTTACCCGCATCCTGAATGTGGAAGATATGGAGTACCACCCGATGCTGAAGCAGTACCCGCTGGAAGACCAGACAAGAGAAGATAAGATTGATACTTTTTTCGGGCGTTAGGCCTATGGTGTTACGGTTGCCCGCAGGGGCGCAGTAATCAGAACAGAATACCCATACTTATGGCTACTGAAACAAAAGATATAAAGGCAACTACTGCTCTCGAAGACCACAAAGGCTACCGTGAGCTCGTGTTGCAACACGAAAACGACAGCACCTTAACCACGCTCAACCTGGGCCCTACGCACCCGGCTACGCATGGTATTTTTCAGAACATTCTGAAAATGGATGGTGAAATTATTAAGTCGGCCGTGCCTACGATCGGTTACATACACCGTGCCTTCGAGAAAATTGCTGAACGCCGGCCTTTCTACCAGATTACGCCCCTGACCGACCGGATGAACTATTGTTCTGCCCCGATTAACAACATGGGTTACCACATGACGGTAGAGAAACTACTCGGTATCACTATTCCGAAAAGGGCACAGTATATACGGGTTATCATGATGGAGTTGGCCCGGATTTCGGACCACCTGATCTGTAACTCCGTAATCGGCGTAGACTCAGGCGCATTAACAGGGTTTCTGTACGTTATGCAGGAGCGCGAAAAGATCTACGACATTTACGAGGAAGTTTGCGGCGCACGCTTAACAACTAATATGGGTCGCATAGGTGGCATGGAGCGTGATCTCTCTCCAAAGGCTATTCATTTAATAGAAGAGTTCCTGGTGCGTTTCCCGAAGGTGTGGGGCGAGTTCGAGAACATGCTTACCCGCAACCGCATTTTTATAGACAGAACAGAAGGTGTAAGTCCTATATCAGCTGAACGTGCCCTGAACTATGGGTTTACAGGACCAAACCTGCGTGCTGCCGGTGTAGATTACGATGTACGGGTAATGAACCCTTATTCTTCTTATGAGGATTTTGACTTTGAGATACCAGTAGGTACCAACGGCGATATTTACGACAGGTTTATGGTTCGCAACGAGGAGATCTGGCAAAGCCTGAAAATAATCAAGCAGGCTGTTACCAATCTGCCCGAAGGCTCTTACCATGCCGATGCGCCACATTATTACCTGCCTCCAAAGCAAGCTGTCTATACCAGCATGGAAGCCCTGATTTATCACTTTAAAATAGTGATGGGAGAAACAGACGCTCCTAAAGGCGAAGTGTATCATTCTGTAGAAGGAGGTAACGGTGAACTTGGCTTCTACCTCATCAGCGACGGAGGCCGTTCGCCATACAGGCTCCACTTCCGCCGACCGTGCTTTATATATTACCAGGCTTACTCGGAGCTGATTGTTGGCAGCCAGTTATCAGATGCCATCCTGACGTTGAGTAGCCTGAACGTTATAGCAGGCGAGCTAGACTCTTAATTCTTTCAAATCATCATGTAACATTGGGCGTTGCAACACAACCAATGACAATCGTACTAATGGCAGAGACTAAAAACGAAGTTAAGTTTTCTGATGCGGCCATGGCCGACATACAGCGCTACATCAGCCACTACCCTGAAGGCCGTCAGAAATCAGCTATTTTACCTATTCTGCATATCGCGCAGGCGGAGTTTGGCGGCTGGGTAAGCCCGGAGGTAATGGACAAAGTGGCCGAAATACTGGATATTGAGCCAATAGAGGTGTATGAGGTAGCTACTTTTTACACTATGTTCAACCTGAAGCCTGTTGGCAGGCATGTATTAGAGGTCTGCCGCACCGGCCCCTGCTGCCTGCGGGGAGCCGACCAACTTATAGAAACGCTTAAACACAAGCTTGGCGTAGAAGAAGGCGGTACTAGTGCAGATGGCTTGTTTACGCTGAAACCAGTAGAGTGCCTGGCCTCCTGCGGCACAGGCCCCATGCTGCAGGTGCGCGAAAAGTTCTACGAGAATCTCGAAACAGAGGAGCAGGTAGACGCCTTTTTGGAGATGATGCGCAAATCAGGGGTAGAAACGCCTTATCATCAAGCTGCTTACCAGAAAAGTTAGCAGCAGATTTAAATTAAGTAAGCCGAGACTAAAGACGAAAGACATCCTGCTGTATGGGACTTAAAATATTAACTGAACATATTAACGTACCCGGCATCGAGACGCTGGAGGTATATCGCAAACACGGAGGCTACAAATCTGTAGAAAAAGCTGTGAAAACGATGACCCCGGAAGAGGTGGTGGAAGAAGTAAAAACCTCCGGCCTGCGTGGCCGTGGAGGTGCAGGCTTCCCAACGGGCATGAAATGGAGTTTTCTGGCCAAACCAGAAGGTGTGCCCCGTTACCTGGTGTGCAACGCCGATGAGTCGGAGCCAGGCACATTTAAAGACCGTTGGTTTATGGAACGTAACCCGCATGCCCTCATAGAAGGCATGATTACCTCCAGCTATGCCCTGGGTGCCAATACGTCTTACATTTACATTAGAGGTGAACTCATGTTCATCCTTAGAATTCTGGAAAAAGCCATTGCAGAAGCTTATGCAGCTGGCTTGCTGGGCAAAAACATACTGGGTTCAGGCTACGACCTCGACTTGCATGTGGCCCCAGGTGGCGGAGCTTACATTTGTGGCGAAGAAACTGCTTTACTGGAATCATTGGAAGGTAAACGTGGTAATCCGCGTAACAAGCCTCCTTTTCCGGCTGTAAAAGGGCTTTTTGCTTCTCCAACCGTGGTAAACAACGTAGAAACCATTGCCAGTGTGCCCTGGATCGTGAACAACACAGGTGCGGAGTACGCCAAAGTAGGTATTGGCCGCAGCACAGGCACCAAACTGATCTCGGCCAGCGGGAACATCAACAACCCGGGTGTATTTGAAATTGAATTGGGTGTGCCTGTGGAGGAATTTATTTACTCTGACGAGTATTGTGGTGGCATCTGGAAAGGGAAGCAACTGAAGGCCGTAGTGCCGGGAGGTAGCTCCGTTCCGATTTTACCTGCCAACCTGATCCTGAAAACAACCGCTGGCGAAGGTCGCCTGATGTCTTATGAGTCGCTTTCGGATGGTGGTTTTGTTTCCGGGTCCATGATGGGATCCGGTGCTTTTATCGTGTTCGACGAAGACCAGTGCATTGTACGTAATACCTGGAACTACTCCCGCTTTTACCACCACGAGTCCTGTGGCCAGTGTAGCCCTTGCCGCGAAGGTACCGGCTGGATGGAGAAGGTGCTGCACCGCATCGAGTACGGCCACGGCCATCAGCAGGACATCGACCTGCTGGTAAGCGTAGCCAAACAAATAGAAGGTAATACCATTTGCCCACTAGGCGATGCGGCCGCATGGCCGGTTGCAGCTGCCATACGCCACTTCCGCGATGAGTTCGAATGGCACATTAAGTACCCGAAAGAAGCCACAGCACCAGGAGCCGTTTACAGAGGCCAGCTTGATTCTGTAACAGCTTAAACTTGGACACTAAACATTAGACGCTAGATCTGGGCATCTTAAAATCTAATGGAAAGCCTGTAGGTGTTGCAAAATCAGTTCTGAAGAGGAACTAAACATAACTAAAAAGACATTACCGGCAGCTAAGCTGCTGTAATCATAAAGCATAAACATACTAATGGCTAAGATAACATTCGATGGCATTGAGGTAGAAGTTGAAGATGGAACTACCATTCTACAGGCTGCCCGAAAAATTGGCGGTAATGTAGTGCCACCGGCTATGTGTTTTTACACGCCTCTGAAAGGCAGTGGTGGCAAGTGCCGCGTTTGCCTGGTAAAGGTAACACAGGGTTCTACCAAAGACCCGCGCCCCATGCCTAAACTTGTAGCTTCGTGCATTACACAGGTGCAGGATGGCATGGTGGTGGAGAACACCACCAACGAAGACGTACTGAATGCCCGCAAAAGCATTGTAGAAATGCTGCTTATTAACCACCCTCTCGATTGCCCTATTTGCGACCAGGCCGGTGAGTGCAGCCTGCAGGACCTCTCCTATGAGCATGGCGTAAGCTCCCAACGCTACGAAGAAGAAAGAAGAACTTTTAACAGAGTAGACCTTGGGCCATACATACAACTGCACATGACGCGCTGCATCTTGTGCTACCGCTGCGTATACACTGCCGACCAGGTGGCAGAGAAGCGCGTGCACGGTGTATTAGGTCGTGGCGATGCGGCAGAGATAGGCACCTACATCGAGAACATGGTAGACCATGAAATGTCTGGTAACGTAATTGATGTGTGCCCGGTAGGTGCGCTCACCGACAAAACATGGCGTTTTAAAAACCGTGTATGGTTTACTAAACCGCTTGATGCCCACCGCGACTGCCCTACCTGTAGCGGTAAGGTAACACTTTGGAATCGTGGCGACCAGGTATTGCGCGTAACAGCCCGTAAAGACAAGTACAACGAAGTAGAAGAGTTTATCTGTAACACCTGCCGTTTCGATAAAAAAGAAATGAGCGACTGGACAATAGAAGGACCGCGCCACATAGACAGAGGCTCCGTAATTTCGGCAAACCATTACGAACTGCCTGTGGTAAACGTACCTATTGTACCAAACCTGCCCCGATCAGCTAAAAAAGATTTACCTAACGCACCAGAACAATGGAATCCGTAGATTTAATTTATAAAACCATATACATACTGGTAATCTTTGGTATTACGCTTCTGATTGCCACCTACTCTACTTATGCCGAACGTAAAGTAGCCGCTTTTATTCAGGACCGGATCGGACCAAACCGGGCAGGGCCTTTTGGCTTGCTGCAGCCTTTGGCCGATGCTGGTAAAATGTTCTTTAAAGAAGAGTTTATTCCGGCCAGTTCCAACAGAACATTGTTTATTCTGGGTCCGGGTGTAGCCATGCTCATTGCCTGTATGTCGAGTGCGGTAATTCCGTTTGGCGATATGCTGATAATCGGCGGCCGCGAAGTTTATTTACAGGCAATAGAAGTAAACATTGGGCTGTTATATGTGTTTGGCGTAGTATCTTTAGGTGTTTACGGCCTGATGATTGGTGGCTGGGCTTCTAACAACAAGTTCTCCCTACTGGGTGCCATTCGTGCTGCTTCGCAGAACATTAGCTACGAGCTGGCCATGGGCCTCTCTATTATTGCTATTCTGATGATGACGGGCTCCCTTTCTCTTAGAGAAATAGCAGCGCAACAGGCTGGCTTTAACTGGAATATCTGGTACCAGCCACTGGGTTTTATTATTTTCCTGGTATGTGCCTTCGCCGAGACGAACCGTACCCCATTCGACTTACCGGAGTGTGAGGCCGAACTGGTGGGTGGCTACCATACCGAGTACAGCTCCATGAAACTGGGCCTGTTCCTGTTCGCGGAGTATATCAATATCTTCGTGGCTTCGGCTGTTATGGCAACGCTTTATTTTGGGGCCTATAACTTTCCGTTTATGCATGAACTTGGAGCCATTATTTCAGATGACCCCGTAATTGCCAACAATGTGATTACGATTTTAGGCGTAGTGGTTATGTTTGCCAAAATCTTCTTCTTTATCTTCTTCTTCATGTGGGTTCGCTGGACGCTTCCGCGCTTCCGCTTCGACCAGCTGATGAAGCTCGGATGGCAAATATTAATTCCGCTGGCAATCCTGAACATTATATTAACAGGTGGCGGCATTATGCTGAAAGACCACTTTTTTAATTAATAGTACAACTTATTGAATGTTACAGGCAGGTACCCTGTTTTAAAACCAGTACCTGATGAACAATCAAACAAAAAAGAAATGGAACCACTATCAAATAGAAGCAAGAAACTGGCAAAAAAGGAGATGACATTCGCTGAAAAAGCGTATCTGCCTGCTATTGCACAGGGTCTTGGCATTACACTGAAGCACTTCTTCAAGAAGAAGGCTACCATACAGTACCCGGAGCAGACAAGGCAGCGAAGCGATGTATGGCGTGGGCTACACGTGCTCAAGCGCGATGAACAGGGCAGAGAGCGCTGTACCGCCTGCGGCCTGTGTGCAGTGGCTTGCCCGGCTGAGGCCATTACCATGATTTCCGGTGAGCGTAAAGTGGGAGAAGAGCACCTGTACCGCGAAGAGAAGTACGCTGTTACCTACGAAGTAAATATGCTGCGCTGCATCTTCTGCGGCTTATGCGAAGAGGCTTGCCCCAAGGCAGCCATTTTCCTGCAGGACGATAAAATTGCACCGGCCCGTTACGAGCGCGATGAATTTATTTATGGCAAAGACCGCCTGGTAGAACCTCTTAAAACGACCGAAACAAAATAACTCCGATGACAGATAACCTGTTTTTTTTCCTTGCTTCGCTTACGCTGCTTTGCGCGCTTATGGTAGTTGTATCTAAAAGCCCGGTACATAGCGTATTGTTTCTGATACTAACTTTTTTTACCATCTCGGGGCACTACATACTGCTGAATGCGCAGTTTTTGGCTGCGGTTAACATTATTGTGTATGCCGGCGCTATTATGGTGCTCTTCCTGTTTGTGATCATGTTCCTGAACCAGAACGAAGAACGTGTAAAGACATCGGTTGTCAGTAAAGTAACAGGTACCATTGCCGGCGGCTTGCTATTCGTAGTCTTAGTGGCAGCCTTAAAAGACGCAACTGTAAGAACCTACGACCCTGCCACCTTTAATTCACAGATCGGCATGGTAGAGAACCTGGGCAAAGTACTGTTTAGTGATTACCTGCTTCCGTTTGAACTGGCATCAGTACTGTTTTTGGTAGCGATGGTGGGCGCAGTAATGCTAGGCAAAAAAGAAGCCGGAGAAAAACATTTTTAAACAAAAAAATTCTATAAGAAAAGCCAGGGCCGCAAAGCACTGGCTTTTTTATTGGTTCAGCCTCAGACTGATCTCCAGTAATTCTGAATTACCACGATCATCGTCGGTAACAGCCAGAATACGGTAGCGCCTGCTGCGGTTGCTGCTCTCCAGTACGACCAACGACTCTGCCTTACCTGTAAACATAGCACCATCGGGTCTGGTAATTACCCCGGCAGGCGCAACAGTGGCCACCGCAGCATCTTGCGAAAGTTGCTGCAAAGGAATAAACCCAATGTAGCTCCCTAAAATGGTGCCATCAGCAACTGCATCGGTGGTACTCTCAATAGAAGCGGTAAAGAAAAGCTTATCTTCAAAAAAATAGGCTCCGGAAAAGCCGGCTTCCTGTATGCCCATAATCGGCAGCCTGAAAAAAGTTAAATTATAGGCCGGTGCAGCCCCACCAGTGTCGCCTCGCAAATAGTCCATAAACTCCTGCTGGTCGAAAGTGATAAGCACGTTCCGGTTAGAACCTAGAGCACGCTGTAGCAGGTAAAGCTTACCTCCTCCTGCCGCCACGCCTTCTATGTTCAGTAAACCGTTCCCGATAATCTCTTCGTTCTGCTGCATATTATGGTAAAGAGAGTCGAGCGAGAATTGGGTGATAACAGGTGCTTTGTCTGCTGAGGGCATTTCGACCAGAAAAGCTTTATTCCGGCTTGGGCTGGACCCCGATCCGAGCATAAGCAGGTAAGTGAGCCCATCTGCCTCTATTTTTGTGAGGCCCTCCAGATCTGCTTTTACGGCTTTAGCTACCCTTCCGGAACTAAAGTTGGAGGTATCTGTCAGAGCATAACGTTCCAGCAGGTTATACTCCCGGTCGAGGCTGTACAGAAAAGGAGAGTCATCGCCGATTATGTATAAAACACCATTGTGCTCTTCGAGGCCGGAGCCGGAAGGTATATTGTCGTAAAAAGTTCTCTTTTGAATAACAGCTTTCATCCTGGATTTAGATTCGATGGAAAACGGGGCATCGGAGGTAAGTACCTGTGTTGTTGCCGGTACATTGCGGCAGGAGGCACTGCTCAGGAAAAGTAAAAAGAAAAGCAGTTTAGGTAAAGTTTCTTTTAGCATCACAAGCTTATACTTTTAGTCAAGGTAGCACTTGAGCAAACTTATACGCAGGTTCTCCGGCAAAAAGATCGTTTAAACTCTATTTTGTTATCGTCGGCAATAATCAACCCCTGCTCCTCCACCACCTCCTGGCCTGTTAACCCTTGGCACTAAATACATCAAAATGCTTCTGAAGGCCATTTTCATTTAAATAATTTATCTGAATCAGGATTCTAATATTACTGGATTAACTCACCTAAAAAGCACCAGAATTAATCGAAACTCCCATTGAGATTTGTTCCACATCAACAAAGCAGACTAATTAAGACGGCAACACAACTGATCTGGATATACATATCATAAAAAACGTGATACTTAATACGTGATGTATGTGTCGCTTTTCTTAAGGTGCTGCTATTTTTGAATCAGATCCAGGCTGTCTATAGCTGCTTCTTGCCCAAGGCTAAAAAAATTCCAGGTCAACCATTCAACCTCTAAGACCTCTAACGTTGTAGCAAGTTTACAATGCAAATTATTCAAATGAAAATGGCCTTCAGAAGGCTTTTTGGCTCCTGCATAGGCAAGGGTAATTGTATTTTGGCAGTACAAATTACGTTTGCCCCAGGCAGTTGGCAAGGCCAGAATTTGTGCACCGATGGTAATCAGAGCACTTCTAAACTGAAACAGGCACAAAAAAGACGTTCAGGGACCCAAACAAACGAGTTGCAACGCTATTAGAACAGAAATATGTTATGGATTTTTAAAAATTGGGGTAACTTTGTTACTTAAGTATAGCTTTGTACCAAAACACAACCACGTTCAGACCCACGGAAGATGAACCATATACCTGAGGTTATCAGAACCATCCCATTAGAGTATTACCTTTATTTTAGCGCAGCCCTGTTTTCTATCGGTGTAATTGGTGTGCTCACCAGGCGCAATGCCATCATTATTTTCATGTGTGTGGAGCTTATGCTAAATGCCGTCAACCTGCTGCTGGGAGCATTTTCGGCTTACCGCTCAGACCCAAACGGACAGGTTTTCGTGTTTTTCATTATGGCGGTGGCGGCAGCCGAAGTTTGCGTTGGCCTGGCTATTATTGTAATGATTTACCGCAACCTCCGCTCTACCGATGTGCAATTGCTCAACCACCTGAAATGGTAATATCTTATTTTTCTGAACAGCTCAACTTAAATTTTTTAGCTTCATGCAAGAAATAGTAATGCCCGCGAATAGACCGGAAATGGCACTGCTGTGTTTGCTTATTCCGCTGCTGCCCTTTATTGGCTTTGCTCTGAACGGCCTGGGCAACCGGAAATTACCTAAAGGACTTGTGAGCCTCATCGGCTGCGGCACCGTACTGGCATCTTTCCTGATCTCCATTTACCTGTTCCTGGATTTCACCTCCTCTGGCAGCCGCCCCTACACCGTCGATTTTTATAACTGGATTTCGGTAGGCAGTCTGCAAATCGGGTTTTCTTTTCTGATAGACCAGCTCACGCTCCTGATGCTGCTGATGGTGACAGGCATTGGTTTCCTGATTCACTTGTACTCAGCTGGTTATATGAGTCACGACGAAGGCTTTGGCAAGTTCTTTTCTTTCCTGAACCTGTTCATGTTCTCGATGCTGCTGCTCGTAATGGGCTCCAACTACGTGATGATGTTTGTGGGCTGGGAAGGCGTAGGACTGTGCTCTTACCTGCTCATCGGGTTCTGGAACAAAAACACCAACTATAACAATGCTGCCAAGAAAGCCTTTATCATGAACCGCATCGGTGACCTAGGCTTTCTTTTAGGCATCTTCCTTATATTCATCACCTTCGGCAGCGTGAGCTACCCGCAGGTATTTGCTGAGGCAACCCGTGTGGCCGGTGTAGATACACCAGTGTTAATTGCCATTACCATGCTCCTGTTTGTAGGTGCTATGGGTAAAAGTGCCCAGATACCGTTGTTTACCTGGTTACCCGATGCGATGGCAGGCCCAACGCCTGTGTCGGCCCTGATACACGCTGCAACCATGGTAACAGCAGGTATTTACATGGTAGTTCGCTCCAACGTACTGTTCATTCTGGCTCCTACCACACTCGATGTAATTGCTATTATAGGGTTGGTTACCGCCTTAGTAGCTGCCACTATTGGTCTGGTGCAAAACGATATCAAAAAGGTATTGGCCTATTCTACTGTTAGTCAGTTAGGCTTTATGTTCCTGGCACTTGGTGTCATGGCTTTTTCTTCCTCATTGTTCCATGTGCTTACCCACGCGTTCTTTAAAGCACTACTTTTCCTGGGTGCCGGTTCTGTGATACATGCCATGAGCAACGAGCAGGATATCCGGAATATGGGCGGCCTGAAAAAAGCATTGCCTATTACCTTCCTCACTTTCCTGATCGGTACACTGGCCATTTCTGGTATTCCGCCTTTCGCTGGTTTCTTCTCTAAAGATGAGCTGCTGGCGCATGTGTATCAGCATAGCCCTATTATGTGGGCTTTCGGATTGCTGGCCTCCTTCATGACTGCTTTCTACATGTTCCGCCTCCTGTTCCTGACCTTCTTCGGCAAGTTCAGAGGTACGGAGGAACAACGCCACCACCTGCACGAGTCACCAGCCATTATGACCATTCCGCTTATCGTGCTGGCAGTTCTTTCAACTTTTGGTGGTTTCTTAGGCATTCCTTCGGTATTCGGTTCCAACCACATTATTGGCAGCTACCTGTCGCCGCTTTACAACTATGCAAAAGGCATTAACGCCACACCTTTTGAGCCGATGCACCTCTCACACGAAACGGAGTATTTGCTCATGGCCATTTCAGTGGCAGTGGCTATTATAGCCATCATTATTGCTTATGTCATGTATGTGAAGAAAGAGACAGTGCCTGTTGCAGAAGATGCACGCCTCTCGCCTGTTCATAACCTGGTTTATAACAAATACTACATCGACGAGCTGTACAACACCCTTTTCGTGAAGCCGCTGATGTGGCTTTCCACGGCGTTCTATCGCGTAGTGGATGTGGTGCTGGTAGATGGCATTGTGAATGGTGTTGGTAAGTTTGTAACGTTTAGTGGTCGCACCCTGCGTTATGCCCAAAGCGGTGCCATTGGGTTTTATGTAATGGTGATGGTGTTCAGCATCGTGCTGATTCTATTTTTAAACTTCTTTATAGGATAAGGTTCACAGAAGATGATGACAGCTTTATTACTTTTCTGGCCTGCATTGGCTGCCCTGCTGGTACTGCTGGTAAAAGGGCAGGGAGCCAAACGCGTGGCTTTTATAGCGGCACTCGTTGAATTTGCCATTGCCCTGTTTGCAGCCACTACCTTTGTTGTAGCCAAAACAGCCCCTCAGTTCGAGCTTTCGGTGCCTTGGGTGGAGCGTGCCGGCATCAGCTTCAGCATCGGCATGGATGGCATCAGCCTCCTGATGGTGCTGCTCACTACCTTCCTGGTTCCTCTTATTGTGCTTTCCAGCTTTAAACACGATTACAAAAAACCGAATGCCTTTTACGCGCTCATCCTGTTTATGCAGACCGGCCTGATCGGTGTGTTTGTGGCCCAGGATGCATTCTTGTTTTACTTCTTCTGGGAAGTGGCACTTATTCCGGTTTACTTTATTTCTGCCATCTGGGGCGGTGCCAGACGTGTGGCCGTTACGTTCAAGTTCTTTGTCTACACCATCTTCGGCTCTTTCTTTATGCTGGCTGCTTTTATTTACCTGTACTTCCAGACTCCGGCTACAGGCATAGCACCGCATTCTTCCGATATAAACGCATTTTACCAGTTAGCCCTCGACACAAACACTCAAAGCTGGATTTTCTGGTTCCTGTTCCTGGCTTTCGCTATTAAAATGCCTGTTTTCCCGTTCCATACCTGGCAACCCGACACCTACACCGAAGCGCCTGCGCAGGCTACTATGCTCCTTTCCGGTATTATGCTGAAAATGGGTATCTACGGGGTGCTGCGCTGGTTACTGCCGGTGGTGCCAAGTGGCGCCAGCCAGTGGCTCGATGTGGTGCTGGTGCTGTCGATTATCGGTATTATTTACGCGTCTGTTATTGCCATCCGCCAACGCGACCTCAAACGCCTGATCGCTTATTCTTCTATCGCGCACGTTGGCCTCATCTCGGCGGGTATTTTCTCACTAACGGAGCAGGGGCTGCAAGGTGGTGTTATCCAGATGCTGAGCCATGGTATAAATGTGGTAGGACTTTTCTTTATTATCGATATTATTTTTAGCCGTACCAAAACAAGAGAGATTCTTAGCCTGGGTGGTATCACACAAACTACTCCGGCCTTATCTATCTGCTTTATGATTCTGATGCTGGGTTCTGTGGCGCTGCCGCTTACCAACGGCTTTGTGGGTGAGTTCCTGCTGCTATCGGGTGTGTTCCAATACAATTATGTATTTGGCGCTGTAGCCGGCATAACCATTATTCTGGGAGCAGTATACATGCTGCGTATGTTCCAGGGTGTTATGTTCGGTACCAGGTCGCCAGAAACAGAAGTATTTGCGGACCTGACTTTTAACGAGAAAGCAGTGCTTATTCCACTGGTTATCATGGTTTTCTGGATTGGTTTATTCCCGAGCACTTTCCTCGATATTTCAGAACCTGCTGTATTCAACCTGCTGAACATCATTCAGAAGAGATAATAAAAGAAACGATTTAGAAGAAAAACAACGCTATGATTTCCATTATACTTCTAGCCGGATTCGGGATTATTAACCTCTTTGCAGGGTTCCTGAAGTCTAACAGAATGCTGTTGCCATTGGCGATCCTTTTCCTGACGATCGTGTTTGGCGTGAACCTTTTCAGCTGGAACGACCCGCAGAGCTATTTTAACAACATGCTCACCATCGACAACTACGCGGTGGGTTTTACAGGTGTTATGGTACTCTCAACCTTACTCATTCTGCCCTTCTCGCAGCGTTATGTTGCCGACCAGGACGAGAACCTGGCGGAGTATTACTCGCTGCTGCTGTTTGCGGTGATGGGTGCCATTATGATGGTAAGTTTCGAGAACATGATCATGCTGTTCCTGGGAATCGAGATTCTGTCTATTAGCATGTACATACTGGCCGGAACCGACAAACAGAGACCACGCTCCAACGAAGCAGCTCTGAAGTACTTCCTGATGGGTTCCTTCTTTACCGGCTTCCTGCTCTTCGGCATCGTGCTGATTTATGGTGCAACCGGCTCTTTCGATATTACCACCATTGCAGGCACCACTATTGGCCCCGACGGAATTGAGAATACCATGTTTGTGATGGGCTTGCTGCTGATTGTGATTGGTATCTCTTTTAAAATCTCGGCTGCTCCTTTCCACTTCTGGACACCGGATGTGTACGAAGGTACTCCTACCCTCTTTACAGCCTTTATGTCTACTGTTGTGAAGGTTGCAGGTGTGGCTGCGTTTTACAAGTTAATGGATGCTGCCTTTGCCTCTTCTTACAGCACCTGGTTCCCGACTCTGATCGCTATTACGGTTCTAACGCTGGTAGTTGGCAACATAGGTGCAGCAGTGCAAGGCAGTGTTAAACGGATGCTGGCTTACTCCAGTATTTCGCACGCCGGTTACCTGCTCATGGCCCTGATCGCCTTTAACGAGCGCTCTGAGTCTGCTATCTTCTTTTATTCGCTGGCTTACTCTGTGGCTACCATTGCTGCCTTTGGCGTACTGAAGCTGGTAACGGTACAGCGCAACGATGAGTCTTTCGCAACCTTTAACGGGCTAGGCCAGACTAACCCGCTGCTAGCCTTTGTCATGACCGTTTCGATGTGCTCGCTAGCTGGCATTCCGCTCACAGCAGGTTTCTTCGGCAAGTTCTTCGTGTTTACATCGGTGGTGGAAGATAACAGCCTGATTTGGTTAGTTGTTGTTGCCGTACTGTTGGCAGCCGTAGGCATTTACTATTATTTTAAAGTAGTTATCGCCATGTATATGCATCCGGCAGGCAACTATGAGCGCGTTCGTGTTACAAGCCTCGCCTCTTTTGTACTTATCTTTGTGGCAGTTCTCACCATTCTGCTTGGTATAGCACCAGCCCTGGTAAGTGACCTGATTTAACCATACCCACACAATATTATAAAGAAAGGCTGCTTCGGAAGAGGCAGCCTTTTTTGTTTTATCAGATATCAAAGTGCTTCTTAGATAAATGCACCCTAGAGATAAAATAGCGTTAGAACTCTTGAAAGGCTATTTTAATTAGAATAATTCCAAAGCTTTATAGCCTAACCACTAAAAACAGCAGCGCCTGCCACTGATCTCCAATGGCAGGCGCTGCTATAAAATTTTAGGTACTGTATCTCAGAAGAAGCTACTTCAGCTTTATCTGCAGTTCATCTAATTGCGCATTGGCAATTGGAGACGGAGCGTCTATCATGACATCGCGGCCAGAGTTGTTTTTCGGGAAGGCAATGAAGTCGCGGATGGAGTCTGCGCCTCCGAACAGGGAGCACAACCTGTCGAAACCGAAGGCGATGCCACCGTGCGGAGGTGCACCGTATTCGAAAGCGTTCATCAGGAAGCCGAACTGCGCTACAGCTTCTTCTTTGGTAAAGCCCAGCAGGCTGAACATCTGCTCCTGCACTCCACGGTCGTGGATACGGATAGAACCACCTCCCACTTCTACACCATTAATCACCATATCGTAAGCATTGGCACGAATTTTCTCAAGTTCACGATTTACAACATGAGAATCTTTTGGAACGGAGTTATGCTCTATCAATGCTAAATCCTCTGGCTTAGGAGATGTAAAGGGATGGTGCATAGCGTGGTAACGTTTATTTTCCTCGTCCCACTCCAGAAGCGGAAAATCAATTACCCAAAGTGGAGAGAACTTATTTTTATCCCTTAAACCTAACCGTTGACCCATTTCCAGACGCAGTTCATTTAAAGCTTTTCTTGTTTTTGCTGCGGGTCCAGCAAGTATAAGTAATAAGTCACCTGGTTCAGCTTCAAAAGCAGCTGCCCAAGCTTGTGTATCTTCTGGTGAATAAAACTTATCCACAGAAGATTTCACAGCGCCGTCTTCCCCCACACGGGCATACACTAGGCCAGTAGCGCCAATCTGTGGACGCTTTACAAAATTAGTCAACTCGTCGAGCTGCTTGCGAGTGTAATTGGCTGCCCCTTTAGCATTAATACCTACTACAAGTTCCGCCTCATCAAAAACTTTAAGGCCTCTGTTTCTAACTAAGTCTATATCAGCTTTATGATGTAAACCGCCTACTTCTAGAATTATATTATCAGGATTTTGATCCGAAATAGGATCTTGGTAATCATTTGGTGTTTCGTCAGCTAATGTTAAAAGCTCCACAAACTGCATTCCGAAGCGTGTATCTGGTTTATCGGAGCCGTAGAGGCGCATGGCATCGGCATAGTACATGCGCGGCAGCTCTGCTATCTCCACTCCTTTTACTGTTTTAAACAGGTGGCGGATAAACCCTTCGAAGGTGTTCAGAATATCTTCCTGGGTAATAAAGGCCATTTCGCAGTCTATTTGTGTGAACTCCGGCTGACGGTCGGCGCGCAGGTCTTCGTCGCGGAAGCATTTCACGATCTGGAAATAGCGGTCGAATCCTGACACCATCAGCAGCTGCTTAAATGTCTGTGGCGACTGCGGCAAAGCATAAAACTCACCAGGGTTCATACGCGATGGTACTACAAAGTCGCGGGCACCTTCTGGTGTTGACTTTATCAGCACCGGCGTTTCCACCTCAATAAAGTTCAGGCTGTCGAGGTAGTTGCGGGTTTCGCGCATCATGCGATGGCGCAGCTCCAGGTTACGGCGCACTGGTGTGCGGCGCAGGTCCAGGTAGCGGTACTTCATGCGCAGGTCGTCGCCGCCGTCGGTTTCGTCTTCTATGAGGAAAGGCGGCAGTTTGGCCGGGTTCAGCACATCGAGCTTCGTTACCTTTACTTCAATGGCACCAGTCGGTATTTTATCGTTTTTGGAAAAACGCTCAATTACCTGCCCTGTAG
>NZ_VRTY01000061.1 GCF_008017455.1 Pontibacter qinzhouensis
CAGTCATCGTCAGGTAATACAGGTATCCTTCACTGATTCTGTTTTTGATTCCCAATGGTGATGCGAGCTATTATTTTACATTAAACTCATATATTATGCGCTGCTTCGGATTTATCAATCTGAAGCTAAACTGTTGCGGGTCTCCAGACCCGCGTGTGTAGATATACGAGGATTAAGAAATCCTCGACAGTTTGCTTTCGGATTTATTAATCCGAAAGAGCTTTAATTTACGATTTTCTGGAAATTCTAAAATTCTGTAAATTCTTGGGGTAGGGGCCCTAAATACGGCTGCAGATCATCTGCTTCGTCGCCAGCAAGACGCTCGCAGGTCTGGAAGACGCTGCGAGGTCATGGGGCCACCAATTTCTAATTTTGAATTTCTAATTCGGCGCAGCATTAGTAGGGGTACCTTTCAATACCACCCGTGAGGTTGTAGAAGGTGGTGTTGGGAAAATGCTTCTGCAGGATTTGCACAGCCACCCGGCTTCTGATGCCGTTCTGGCAGTGCACGACAACTGTTTTGTGTGGCTCCACCTTGTCTAAGTTTTGCTCCAATGTGCCCAGCGGAATCAGGATACCGTCGAGATTGTACTGCTCGTATTCATTCGGCTCCCGTACGTCGAGTAATTGCAGGTCAGCTTCTTCATCAAACAGGTCTTTCAGTTCATCGGCAGAAAGCTCGTTCACTTCATCAGCAGCGGAAACGGCAGTAGGAGGAGAGCAAAAAGCTTCGTAATCGGGTTGCAGTTCAGTTACCTCTGCCTGTGCTGTTCTGCGGAAATTGATGGCGCTGGTTTCCAGGGTCAGCGCGTTGAGCATGAATAATCTTCCGGACAAAACCTTGCCCATACCACAGATAATTTTGATAGCCTCGTTGGCCTGAATAGTGCCAATCATGCCAGGCAACACGCCCAGTACACCTGTTTCTGCACAGTTAGGAACCTGATCGGGCAGAGGCGGCTCCGGGAAGAGACAGCGGTAGGAGGGGCCGTTCTGGTAATGGAACACCGTTACCTGCCCTTCGAACTTAAAAATAGAGCCAAATACCAGCGGCTTTTGCTGTATAGCGCAGGCATCGTTCACAAGGTAGCGTGTCGGGAAATTGTCGGAGCCATCTATTACCAGGTCATATGCCTGCACCAGCTCTAGCGCATTTTTTTCTGTAATGCCCTGCCCATGCACGTTGAACTGCACAAACGGGTTCTGCTGTGCCAGCTTATGAGCGGCTACTGCTGCCTTTAGCTTACCCACATCTTCGGAGTTAAACAATACCTGCCGGTGCAGGTTGCTTTCCGACACCACATCAAAATCAGCGATGCCAACTGTGCCTACTCCCGCCGCTACCAGATACTGCAGCACCGGACAACCCAGTCCGCCCGCACCAATCACTAACACCTTCGCCTCCTTCAGCTTCTGCTGGCCGTTGGCTCCAATCTCTGGTAATATCAGTTGGCGATTGTATCGGTTGTATTCGGCTGGGGAAAACATCTTTTCGGAGTTAGAATTTAGAGATGTTAAAGTTATAAAGTTATGAAGAGGGATTCAAGATGTACAGGTGAATAAGACCTCGCAGCGTGCGCAGCTCCTGCGAGGTCTTTAAAGCTATTTACAACTTTCTCACTTTAAACTCCCCAACTTTTTAACTCAAAACGTTGTCCCAATCCTTCCAAACGGCTTCATACCCCTGGGTGCGGATCATGCTGATGATTTCGGCGGGGGTGCGTTCGTCGCTGATCTCGAATTGCTCCAGCGCGTTTACGTTGGAGGCATAGCCGCCGGGATCTGTTTTGGAGCCGGCACTGATGGAGGTGATGCCCAGCCGGATCACATTGTTCCGAAAGGTCTGACTTTCTCGCGTAGACAGCGATAGCTCTACTTCCTCGTTAAAAATCCGGTAGGCACAGATCAGTTGCACCAACTCCCGGTCGTTCATCTCTACTTTGGGTGGCAGTCCGCCAGAGAAAGGCCGCAGCCTCGGGAAAGAGATTGAATACTTTGTTTTCCAGTACTTTTTTTCGAGGTAACTCAGGTGCAGCGCCGTAAAAAAGCTGTCAGTGCGCCAGTCCTCCAGGCCGATCAGTACACCCAGACCCATTTTGTAGATATTCGCCTGGCCCAAACGGTCAGGTGTGTCGAGGCGGTATTGGAAGTTCGATTTTTTGCCCTTGGGATGATGCTTTTTATAGTCTTCCTGGTGGTAGGTTTCCTGATACACCAGCACCGTGTTCAGCCCCAGCGGTATAAGTTCCTCGTATTCGTGCTGGTCGAGCGGCTGTACCTCCATGGAGATGTGCGAAAAGTGTGGGCGGATGAGTTTCAGCACATTTTTAAAATAGGGTACACCCACCGTTTTGTTCGCCTCGCCGGTTACCAGCAGCACATGGTCGTAGCCGTAGCTTTTTATGACCTTCACCTCCTCCAGAATCTGCTCGTCGGTGAGGGTGGTGCGGGGCATGGGGTTATCGAGACTGAAGCCGCAGTAGGTGCAGATGTTCTGGCATTCGTTGGAGAGGTATAGCGGAATGTACATTTGCAGCGTTTTGCCAAATCGCTTCTGTGTCAGCTGCTGACTCAGCTGCGCCATCTGCTCCAGGTAAAGCATGGCAGCCGGAGAGATCAGTGCTTTGAAATCCTCTAAATCGCGTGACGATTTTGCCAATGCCCGTTCTACATCTGCGCCTGTTTTGGCATAGATGCTCTGCTTTACCTGCTCCCATTTCTGCTGCTCAAATATATCTGCGAAAGTCACCTTGTTTAGTTTAAAGTTTATAGTTGGTTGTTACGGATTGTTAAATGGTTAAATTGTTGTTTTACTGTTGCGAGCTTGCGTCTCGTACCTTCAGCTACAGCGTAATTATTTAAATGGAAGCAATTTTTCGCTGGTGCGAGCTTGCAGCTCGTACCTACTACCACAGCGTAATTATTCTAATAGAAGTGTTGTTCCCTGGCGTTTCCTAACTGCTGCTGTTTTTGCCTTCCAATCCTGCTGTTAAAGGTATGAGCTGCAAGCTCGCACTAGCTGGGGCAACAATTACTAAATCAACAACCACCAATCAACAATCAGATATCATCCAGAAAAGCCGTTAGCGGACTGCTGGCTTCTGCCAAAGTACCTATTGGAGCCAGCTTGGCTTCGTAAGCCATTCTGCCTGCCTCTACGGCCATTTTAAAGGCTCTTGCCATTTGTACCGGGTTCGGCGACACGGCAATGGCAGTGTTCACCAACACGGCATCGGCACCCAGTTCCATGGCTTCGGCAGCATGCGAAGGAGCCCCGATGCCAGCATCTACCACCACCGGCACATGGCTCTGCTGGATAATAATTTTAAGGAACTCGCGGGTTTGCAGGCCGCTGTTGCTGCCAATAGGGGAGCCAAGCGGCATCACAGCTGCTGTGCCCACTTCCTCGAGTCGCTTGCAAAGTACCGGGTCGGCGTGGATGTACGGCAGCACGATAAAGCCCAGCTTCACTAGCTCTTCCGCCGCCTTCAGCGTCTCGATGGGGTCGGGGAGGAGGTACTTCGGGTCGGGGTGAATCTCCAGTTTGAGCCAGTTGGTTTCCAGTGCCTCGCGTGCCAGTTGTGCCGCAAAAACAGCCTCGCGGGCATTGCGCACACCCGAGGTGTTAGGCAACAGGTTAAACTGCTCATGCGAGAGGTGCTGCAGAATATCATCGTCCTGCTTGTGCACATCTACCCGCTTCAGGGCCACCGTTACCAGCTCTGAGCCCGATGCCAGCAGCGCTTCCTCCATCTGCCAGCTCGAGCTGAACTTGCCTGTACCGGTAAAAAGGCGGGAGCGGAATGTTTTATCTGCTATGATAAGTGGTTTCATTTTTTTCTTCTTCTAAAGTGAAATTTTGTCTGAATCACGGATTTCATAGATTAAGCTGATTTCACACATTCTTTAGCGAATCTTCTGCTCAACTCTCTCATTCGCGCAATCCTATTAATCCGTAATTCAGACAATACTATATTCCTGATTCAGGCCTTGGTTTCTGCTACAAGCAAAAGCTCCTGTCTAAACTGCTGTATTACCTGCTCCTTGTCCTCTGCCTTGTTTATAACCGACGACACCGCTACACCATACACACCTGTAGCCAGTAAAGGAGCAATATCTGCTGCCAGAATGCCACCAATGGCTACAATGGGTGTTTTAATACCTGCCATCTGACACTGGTGCAGGAGCAGGCCGTAGCCGCTCAAGCCTAAAATAGGGCTTAGGTTTTCTTTGGTGGAAGTAAATCGGAAAGGGCCAAGTCCGATATAATCTACTCCGGCAGCTACTAACTGCTGCACATCCTCGAAAGTATTCGCTGTGCCTCCTATTATCTTATCAGCACCCAATAGCTCCCGCGCCTCCACCGGCGACATATCCGTTTTGCCCAGATGCACACCATCCGCGTCTATTTCAGCAGCCAGTCTTACATTGTCGTTTATTAGGAAGGTGCTGCCATAGGTTTTGCAAATAGCCTGTGTTTGAAGCGCCTCTTCCTTCCACAGTTCATAAGGCTGATCTTTTACCCGCAACTGTACCCAGTCTGCGCCTGCGGCACAGGCTTCTTCGGCTGTTTCAGCATGGCTTTTCCCGTTCAGGACCTGCGTAATGTAGTGCAGTTTTGCTATCTTCTTCATCAGGAGCTTTACAGATAAATCTCCGAACCTTGTGCTTTAAAGGCTTCTGCTCTTTCGGCCATGCCTTTGTCCAGCACTTCTTCTGTGGCTACACCTGTTTTTTCGGCGTAATCGCGTACTTCCTGGGTTATTTTCATGGAGCAGAAGTTGGGGCCGCACATGGAGCAGAAATGGGCTACTTTGGCTCCTTCGGCTGGCAGGGTTTCGTCGTGGAACTCGCGGGCGGTGTCCGGGTCGAGCGACAGGTTGAACTGGTCCTGCCAGCGGAACTCGAAGCGGGCTTTGCTCAGGGCGTTATCGCGGTACTGGGCTCCCGGGTGGCCTTTGGCTAAGTCGGCAGCGTGGGCAGCGAGTTTGTAGGTAATTACGCCATCTTTTACATCTTTCTTGTTCGGCAGGCCAAGGTGCTCTTTGGGAGTAACGTAGCAGAGCATGGCGGTGCCGAACCAGCCGATCATGGCCGCCCCGATGGCCGAGGTAATGTGGTCGTAGCCGGGAGCGATGTCGGTAGTAAGGGGACCGAGGGTGTAGAATGGCGCTTCGTGGCACTCCTTCAGCTGCTTCTCCATGTTCTCTTTTATCAGGTGCATCGGAATATGGCCAGGACCTTCAATAATCACCTGCACATCGTGCTTCCAGGCAATTTTAGTAAGCTCGCCCAGTGTTTCCAGCTCTGCGAATTGTGCAGCATCATTAGCATCGGCAATACAACCGGGCCGCAAACCGTCGCCAAGCGAAAAGGCCACATCATAAGCCTTCATAATCTCGCAAATCTCCTCGAAGTGCGTGTACAGGAAGCTTTCTTTATGATGCGCGAGGCACCATTTCGCCATAATAGAACCACCGCGCGACACGATACCGGTTACACGTTTGGCCGTGAGCGGCACGTAGCGCAGCAGCACGCCGGCATGAATCGTGAAATAATCCACGCCCTGCTCTGCCTGCTCAATCAGTGTGTCCCGGAAAATTTCCCAGGTCAGGTCTTCGGCTTTGCCATTCACTTTTTCGAGTGCCTGGTAAATAGGCACGGTGCCAATGGGAACCGGTGAGTTGCGGATAATCCACTCGCGGGTTTCGTGTATGTTTTTGCCGGTGCTAAGGTCCATAATGGTATCGGCACCCCAGCGGCAGGCCCACACGGCTTTCTCTACTTCTTCTTCTATGCTGGAGGTAACGGCAGAGTTACCGATGTTGGCGTTGATCTTCACCAGGAAATTACGGCCAATGATCATCGGTTCGCTTTCGGGGTGGTTGATGTTGCTCGGGATAATGGCACGGCCTGCTGCCACTTCGGCTCTTACAAATTCGGGTGTGATAAAACCTTTAGGCGTGTTAGCTCCAAAACTGTGGCCTTCGTGCTGGTGCCCCAGCTCCTGAAGCTCCTGGATGCGCTGGTTCTCGCGGATGGCGATGTATTCCATTTCGGGCGTGATGATGCCTTTGCGGGCGTAGTGCAGCTGGCTCACATTTTGCCCCGGCTTGGCGCGGAGTGGCTTGCGGATGTGCTCGAAACGGAATGCATCGAGGTTGGTGTCTTCTTTCCGGGCTTTGCCATATTGTGAGCTAACCTCCTGTAATTCTTCCACATCCTGGCGGTTCAGAATCCATTCTTCGCGCAGGCGTGGCAGGCCTTTCATCACATCAATCTCCACATTGGGGTCGGTGTAAGGGCCGCTGGTGTCGTACACGGTTACGGGGGCGTTGGTTTCGCGGGTTTCTTCGCCCAGGAATTTATGCACGGTGTCTTCGAGCACAATTTCGCGCATGGCTACTTTAATGTTGTGGAGCTGGCCCGGTACATATACTTTGCGGGAGCCAGTAAAAGGGGCGCGTGTGATGGCGCTGGCGGTTGGGGTTTTTTCTTTTCTCATTTTTTTAAATGGACTCAAGTATCAAGACACAAGACGTAAGACTTTTTTATTGAAGCTATTTCAGCAGAACGAGGACAGCTACATTGCCGCTGGTGCGAGCTTGTAGCTCGTTCTTTTAATATTGCTGAAAAGAAGGATGGCTTCTAGTTTGGCTGCAGTCGCAATAATTTCAATAGAGCAAATGGAGGTACGAGCTACAAGTTCGCACCAGCAAATATTTTACAATTGCTCCAGCAAATCCTGGTTCAGGCAAATGTAGCTTCAGCCCTTGCGGCTGATCATGACCCTGAACAGCAGCATCTCCGGAAGGCTATTTTCATTCAAATAATATATCCGGAGAAGTAGCAGCAGATAGCTTTACCCACCCTGCGTGGCTTTGATGACGGTGAGTTTGTCGTTTTCCTGCAGTTGGTGTGCGTCCCATTGGATTTTGGGCACAATCTGGTTGTTCACGGCGATGGCGATGCCGCGTGTGTGGGGCAGCTGCAATAAATCGAGGACAACAGAAACGGTTTGGGGAAGCTGTAGCTCCTCCGGCTGGTTGTTAATAAAGATTTTCATGATTTGCTCGGGATATGATGCAGGTAGCATGAACGCTGGTGCGCCGAGCGGCAACAAGAAGAAGTAGGAAGACTGGTGTGTTTCTCATATACTTTTCCCTTCGTCAGTGCTAACTGTATCAGGTTCAGAGGGTATTTCTCAGTTCTGCGCTTTTTGTTTGTGGCAGAACACCCCTAAAGTGTAAACCAAAGGTAGCTGGTAATTAGCACTTATGCAATAGCCTTGACCCTAAACAGACCATTTTTGCTTTGGAAGGCTGTTTTCATTTGAATAATTTTAATTGTTAAATTGTTTATTGCTGAATTGTTGTTTTGAGAGTTTGAAGGATTTAGAATTTGGAAATTTGAAAATGGGGCATGTTGGTAATTTTAAATGAATTTTCTTTTAGCCCTTACCTAATTCAGTTTAAAGGAGTGCTGCGTTATCAACAAAAAACTAAAATGGTTGTTCTGGTAACAAGAGCAGCCGGAAAATCCGTAAGCAAGAGGCGGCCTTACCGGCAACACGATAAACAGGAATGGAGACAACATCAACACAGCAACCTACTACGACCAGCAGATTAAGCGGCATGTTCAGGGCTTTGAGTTACCGCAATTACAGGCTGTTTTTTGTAGGGCAGGGCATTTCGCTGATTGGTACCTGGATGCAGCAGATTGCCCTGAGCTGGCTGGTGTACCGCCTCACCGACTCTGTTTTCCTGCTCGGTGCTGTTACGTTCTGTAACCAGGTGCCCGCTTTCCTGCTGGGCCCGATTGCGGGAGTGGCTTCTGATAAGTTTAACCGCCACCGCACGCTCATTATTACGCAGGCGCTCTCCATGGTGCAGGCCTCTACCTTGGCCGCACTCGTTCTGACAGATCAGATACAGGTCTGGCATATTCTGTCATTAAGCGCTTTTCTAGGCACTGTAAACGCTTTCGATATTTCTGCACGCCAGGCTTTTGTGATCGAGATGGTGGAGAAGCGGGAGGATGTGAGCAATGCCATAGCCCTGAACTCTTCGATGTTCAATATGGCCCGGTTGGTAGGTCCGTCTATTGCCGGCATTTTGATTGCGCTGGTAGGGGAGGGCATGTGTTTTCTGCTGAATGCGGTGAGTTATGTGGCTGTTATTGGGTCGTTGCTGCTCATGCGGCTCAAGTTTGTGGAGCGTGTAAAACAGGAGCGCAAGGTGTGGGCTTCGCTGACGGAGGGGTTTAGCTATGCCTTCGGCTTTGCACCCATACGCGCGCTGCTGCTTATAGTGGCGCAACTAAGCCTCTTTGGTATGCCCTTTAGCGTGCTAATGCCGGTTTTTGCCCGCGACATTCTGCATGGTGGAGCCAACACACTGGGTTACTTAATGGGAGCTTCGGGTGTGGGAGCACTTATAGGAGCACTATTCCTGGCGCAGCGAAAGTCGGTGCTGGGCATGGGCAAACTAATTGTGTTCACGATGCTGCTCTTTGGTTTCGGGCTGATGGCTTTTGCCTTGTCGGAGGTGCTGCTGGTGTCGCTGGTGTGTATGTTTGTGAGCGGGTTTGGCATGATCGTTTCGATGGCCTCGTGCAACACGCTGCTGCAAACCATTGTGGAAGACGACAAGCGGGGCCGCGTAATGAGCCTCTACAGTATGGCTTTTATGGGCATGGCACCTTTTGGCAGTATGCTCGCCGGAGCAGTGGCAGAGCACATTGGCGTGGCATACACGTTGGTAGGCTGTGGTTTTCTGGTCGCCATCAGCATTGTGCCGTTTGCTTTTAACCTGGCCAAATTGCGCAAGCTGGTGCACCCTATTTATCAGCGCCTGGGCATTATTCCAGAAATTGCAACTGGCCTGCAATCTGCTTCTAACCTTACGGCCCCACCCGAGGAGCGGTAACAACTCAAGCCGTTTCATATCTTTAAGCCTTCGCCTACCCTTGACATCAATTAAGGCAAAATGCCTTCTGAAGGCCATTTTCATTTAAATAATTGCAAGTTGTTGTCTATCGTATCAGCAGCAAGGCCTGCCCCTGTAAAGAGGCAGGCCTTGCTGTGGTCACTCAATATATAAAAGCCTA
The DNA here is from genome assembly GCF_008017455.1 of Pontibacter qinzhouensis. Classification (GTDB taxonomy): domain Bacteria; phylum Bacteroidota; class Bacteroidia; order Cytophagales; family Hymenobacteraceae; genus Pontibacter; species Pontibacter qinzhouensis. The sequence continues at coordinate 9,109 of NZ_VRTY01000061.1, forward strand.
CTTTTTCCTGATCAGCAGTTTTTCGCCTGTGCTCACGTTAAAGTCGCTTTTGTTGTTCCACTCCATAATATCTTTTATCGTGATATTGTATTTGCGGGAAATCTGGTAAAGGCTTTCGCCTGTTGCTACAACATGGTATGGCGACTGGCTGGCTCCTGCCGAAGATCCGGCCGGGCTGGCTTCAGCTTCGGCGGGTGCTGTAAAAGCTTCTTCCGGTGCTGTAACCTTAATCACTTGCCCCACCGACAGGCCAGCCTCTGACAAGTTATTCCAGCTGCGAAGGTCGTTTACGCTTACATTATACTTTTTAGAGAGCTGGTACAAGGTTTCGCCACGCTCCACTGTGTGCGTAAGCACCGGTTGCGCAGCAGGAGTAGTATAGGTATCGGTTTCTGCTGGCAACACCTGCGGCTCTGCAATTAACAGCACCTGCCCGATTTTGATAGGCGTATCGCCCAGGTCGTTCCAGGTAGAAATATCGTTAATGGAAACGGCATAGGCTCTGGAGATACTGTAAAGTGTTTCGCCTTGTTTTACAGTATGATGAGCCGGCGCAACAGCCGGGGCAGTGGAAGTATGTGCTACGTCTGATGCTTTCTCTGTTGCAGGCGCTGGTTTATAGCCGGCAGGTTCCTTTAAAACAACTTCTTCTTCTGGTTCTATCGTCTGATCTTGCTTCGGCTCTGGCAGTTGTATCTGAACTGTGTCGGTGCGGCGTGTGGCAGGCGCTGGTACACTGGCAGGTTCTGGCTGAGGTTTTGCTGCTGTTGCTGAACCAGAGTCCCAGGTTACGCCACGCTCAAACATGACAGTATCGGTTACAACTTTCGTTTTTGCTACAGATTCTATGGTAATAGGACCCGGTTGTGGCGAAGCTGCTACGGCAGTATCAGTTTGTGCGCTGGTGGTTCCTGCTGCTTTCTGGGTTTTAGTGGCAGGGTAAATCGCTTCGTTTTTTACCTGTGTATTGCTGGTAGTTGCCGGAACTGCTCCTGCCTCGGCCTGTGCTACTTTCACCGCCGTCTCTACCGGTACTGTAACAACTGGAGCAGGTGCTGCTGGCTCTTCTTCTATGGTGGCCTCAACTGGCTGCTCCATCGGCACAGGCTCTGGCTGCTCTGGTTTATTTTTCAGTTTGTTAATAAGTCTGGTAAAGAAGTTTTCTTTGGGAGGTGCTTGTTGTGCGGGCTGCTTAGGCTGTGCAGGTGCAGTCTTTGCTGTAGTAGTGGCCGGAGTAGCTGGTGAGCTGGTCGTTTTGCCTGTTGCAGGAGCAGCTGCTACTACCGGTGCTTTGCTCAGGTCTCGCACCTCCACTGGTGTTCTGGCTGGTCGGCGTTTCTGAAGCCACAGCACACGGCCCGATACAGGCGTTTCGCTGCGGTCCATACGGTTGTTGAACACCAGGTGGCTGAGTTGTATGCCATAGTGCTGCGAAATCATGTGCATGGTTTCGCCTGGCTGTACCACGTGGTAGGCTACCTCAGAGGTTGATTTCTTTTGCTCCAGGTAGTAAATGCCGCCTTCTTTTACTTCATCGAAACTATAGAGGTCGTTGTATTTCTGGAATTTGCGAAGCGAGATGTTGTTCTGCTTTGCCAGTTTTTCTTTTGTATCACCTCTGCGTGCTACCAGTGCATTCAGGCCGTGCAGTTTGGTAATAGAGGTCGAGGCAGACGCATAGCCTGCCAGGTTTCCGGTATGCGCCACAGGACCTTTAGATGCCAGCAAAGCCGGATCCTGCCCGTTGCGTGTCGGTATCATCACGTAATAATCTTTGTCTGACGGAATAGTGCCCCCCAGAAGCCACTTGTTGTATTTCTCGAGTTCTCCTGCGTCTATTTTAGTTGCCAGCGCAATATCGAGCAGGCTCTGGCCCGGTGTGCAGCGCATTTCGCTCAGCATGAGCGTAGGCTTCGTTGTTTTGCCTACAAAGTTTTCGTAAGCGATTTTGTGTGCCAGGTAAGTAAGCAGGTAGGTGTGCGTTTTTTCAGTCACTTCCATTTTCTTGCTGCCGATATCAGAGGGTTTGGTAGCTGCTTTGGCGCCTGTTGGCCCCAGGTAGTACGACAGAATGGTGTTGAACCAGTTATTGTAATAAAGGTTGCTGCGCTTAAAGTATTTGGCGGCTCCTTTGCTGGCTTCTATAATATGCCTGCGCTCATCAATAAGGTGGTCCATGCGCAGGTTAAAGTCGGAGGCAGCTTCTTTCTTAAATTGCCAGTACCCCACGGCATTAGAAGTAGAAACAGCATCGCCTATAAGGCCACTTTCCTGCAGGGCCAGGTACTTGAAATCGTCTGGCACTCCCTCTTCCTGAAAGGTGCGCTCTATCCAGGGGAAGTAAGCATCGGCCAGTTCCACGCGGTTGCGGAAGTAGGTCTGGTTACGGTGCAAAGCATCCACTTTCTTCTGGATTTCCTGCTGTGCTCTATCCGAAATTTTAATCTGGATGTCGGCAACAGTTATATTTCGAGGAACAATAACAGCTTGTGCCAGTGCCAGTACGGGCAGCAAAAGCAGCATTAGCAGGAGAAGGGGCAGGTTCTTTCTCATAGGTTAAAAAATAAGGCGTTTTTAGTTAGCAACCAGAAATAATATCTCTACTTTCTGTTTAACAATATGCAGGTAAATAGCTATTATATAGACTGTTCTATATGTAGAGATATTAATGCGAAATTAACGGAATAACTCCCTTATTTTAAAATCTGACGGAAAGATATTTGACATTTTTTTGCCGAAGGCGGTTCTGAGGGCGTGAGCGCAGGCATTGCAGCAGAAGATGAAAAAGCTTAAGCCGCTGTAACCGTTTGTGTTGCAAAAGGCCAGTAGCCAAATGAAAGATAAATGGAGACAACTGTCAGGTACAGCTAAAATGCGTTGCTTCCGGTGTACCAATTATTCAGATGAAAATGGCCTTCCGAAGGATTTTTAAGGTTTTAGATCCAAGGTTTTCTGAGGAACAGGTTTAATAGTGCCTCTGCTTCTACCAGACGCTAGCAGGAGCTGCGCACACTGCGAGGTCTTATAGGGTATCATTAACCAACCATATAGCAACGAACAATCAGAAATTATTCAGATGAAAATGCCCTTCCGAAGGTTTTTTACAGTTTTCGGGCCAAGAGCAGGCCATCGCGTACGGGGAGCAGGATGTTTTCTACACGGCCATCCTCATGTAGCTTTTTGTTGAAGTCGATCACCGCTGCTGTGTCTTCGTCTAGTTTCTTGCGGTATTTTGGTAATACTTTGCCGCTCCAGAGCACATTGTCGGCTATAATATAACCACCGGGAGCCACTTTGTCGAACACCAGGTCGTAGTAGTTGGCGTAGTTTATTTTATCGGCATCCAGAAACACCAGATCAAAAGTAGCGTCGAGTGTCGGAATAATCTCCAGGGCATTGCCAATGTGGAGCCTGATGCTGTCTGCCAGACCCGCTTCTGCAAAATAGCCTTTCACGCGTTCCTCCAGCTCCTCGTTTTTATCGATGGTGTGCAGGGTGCCGCCCGGTTGCAGCCCCTCTGCCAGGCAAATGGCGGAGTAGCCGGTGTAGGTGCCAACTTCCAGAATCTGCCTGGGCCGGATCATCTGCGAAAACATAGCGAGCAAACGCCCCTGCAGGTGCCCCGACAGCATGCGCGGCTTCAGCACGTTCAGGTGAGTCTGGCGGTTTACTTTGTGCAGCAGTTCGCTTTCTGGTGAAGTATGTTCCTCGGCATACTGCTGCAGGTCCTCGTCTAAGAATTCCATAGTTTGATTGTTGGTTGTTATTTGCTGATTGTTGCTTGTAAATGGCTTGTTAGTTAAATAAGAACAAAGTTTCCGCTGAATAAATATTCTTCTGCTACTTTTAACAACTAACAATCATCAACTAACCATTAAGCCGGTACATAATTCAGGAAGCTGAGCTGTTCCTCGCGCAGGGTGTCGTTGGCTATGTCGAGCAGGTTGGTGGCCGTAATAATTTTGATTTGGTCAAAGATTTCGTTCAGCGTGTCTACCTTCTCCTGGTCCAGTATGCTCTTGCCCATCATCATCATCAGGCCGATGTTGCTTTCTTCGGCCATGGCCAGCTGCCCCATCAGCTGTTCTTTAGCGGTGTGAAGTTGCAGCGAGCCCAACGGTTTCTCACGAAGTTTCTTCAGCTCTTTCAGCACCAGCGAGGTAGTGCGGTTCAGCTGCTTTTTCTCTGTGCCGAAATAAATCGAGAGCAGGCCGGTGTCTATATAAGTGGCATAGTTGGCATCTATGGTGTACACCAGCCCGTGCTTTTCGCGCACCGCCAGGTTCAGGCGTGAGTTCATGCCAGGGCCGCCCAGCAGGTTTACGAGCAGGAAAAACGGAATGCGGCGCTCGTCGTTGAGAGCATAGGCCGGGCCGCCGAGCACACAATGCGCCTGCGAAATAGGTTTTTCGAGGGTAACAGCGTGTGGAGTATAGCCCGTGAACGGTTGGCGCTCGCGTTGCTTGGTGATTACTGGTATTTCAGAAAGGTATTTCTCTGCCAGTTGCACTACCTTTTTAAAAGGCAGGTTGCTTACAGAGCAGAATACCAACGCGTCGGTGCTCAGGTTTCTGGAAATAAAGTCTAGGAAATCATGCTTCTTAAAACCTGATACGCTTTCTTTGGTGCCTAATATGTTGTTGCCAAGCGGGTGGTTTCTATACACCACGTTGTCGAACTCATCTACAATGGCTTCTTCCGGTGTGTCGAGGTACATAGCCATCTCTTCCAGAATTACGCCACGCTCTTTCTCTATTTCCTTTTCAGGAAAAATGGAGTGGAAGGTGATGTCTGTGAGCAACTCAAACGATTTTTCGAAGTGCTTGTCGAGCACGGAGCTGTAGAGGCAGAGTTTCTCTTTGGTAGTGTAGGCATTTAATTCGCCGCCCACCGTCTCGAGCCTGTTCAGGATATGAAACGACTTGCGCTTGGTAGTGCCTTTAAAAGCCATGTGCTCCCAGAAATGGGCCAGCCCCAGCTCCTCAGGCAGCTCATCGCGGCTCCCGATATCCAGAATAAAACCGCTATGCGCTATTTTGGTGTGTAAAACTTGTTTATGAACGATCCGGATGCCGTTCGCTAATATATGGATATGATAATCAAGCATTCAGTATGGAAATTGGAGCACAAAGGTACGTAAAATGTACCAGAAACAGATAGCTGCGGCTTATTTTTGGAGTACACGTTCGTAGAGTTGCTGTAGTTGCGCCGCCGTGTGTGCGGCCCTGAATTGCTGAACGTGTACGTGGCCCGCCCTGATCATTTCCTGCCGCAGCGCCTCGTCTGTTAAAGCCTTTGCCATTTGGTTACCAAGCGCAGTTGCATCAGCGGGGTTGGCATACAAACTTTTCGGACCGCCCGCTTCCTGAAAACAGGAGCCTGTAGAGGTTATAACAGGTACGCCGCTATTAAGTGCCTCCACGATAGGAATTCCGAAACCTTCGAAAATGGAAGGGTACACGAACAGCCGCGCCAACTGAAAAATAGCAGGCAACTCCTGAAAAGAAATGTAGGGTAAAAAATGCACCTTCGCTTGCAGGCCATGCTGCTGCACAAAGTTTTCAAGTTCTGCGGCATACGGGGTTTTGCGGCCTACAAAAACCACATGCGCTGCATCTGCTAAGCCCTGCTGGTGCCAGGCTTTTAGAAGCTGCAGTTGGTTTTTTCTTTTTTCAAGTGTACCTACACATACTATATAGGAGTGTGGCAGGTTAAACTTGGTTTTAACTTGCTGCAAGTGTTCAGGTGAAAGAGGCTGGTGAAAAACCGGGTCACAATCTTGGTACACTACGCTGATGCGCGAACCATCTATTTTCAGATAAGTGATTAAGTCTTGCCTGGTTTGTTCCGAAATAGACACGATATGATCGCTTTGCTGGCAGGCATACTTTACCTTTTGCGTATAAATAAGGCGGTCGAGTGGCTTGTAAAGTTCCGGAAAACGTAGAAAGATAAGATCGTGGATGGTGACCACACTTTTTACACCAGCACGTGTCAGGCCGTAGGGTAACTCGTTGCTAAGGCCGTGGTATAGGTTTATCTGGTGGCTCCGAAGTGTCGATGCCATGCCGAATACCCGCCAGAGCGAGGCAAGGCGCTTCTGAAGGCCGGGCTGTGGCAAAACTACCTGGGCAGTTGGTGTAGCCGGATAAAAGTCTTTGAAAAGTGTGTTGACTTTAGGTGTAAAAAGCCTGTATTCCTGTTCGGGGTTATGCTCCAGTTGGCTCGAAATAACAAACCGGCTGTAGTTGCCAAGGCCTGAGGTGTTGTTAAAAGCACGTTTGGCATCGTAGCCGATCCTGATCATAGTGTCTCCTGGTTTTAAGTGCAATATGACGATTTATCGTTGAGTTTAAAAAACGAACGTTTGCCATCTGATCATCAGTTAGTTGTAAATTCTTTGAAATTTGATAATAGTTTATTCAATATATTTGTTCTAAATTTGAGCCGACAAGGAGGGGGGTGTAACTTTTGGAGCACCTAATTTATCAAGAAAAGCTATAAAACATGCGATACTTGCCCGTTACGAATCAGTTGTTTGTCCGGAATAGGCAAAACTTCAGAAAGCAGCTAAAGCCGTGTTCTGTTGCCGTTTTCCACTCAAACGATATTATGCCAACCAATGCGGATGGCACAATGGCCTTTCGTCAGAACAACGACTTGTTCTACCTCAGCGGCATTGATCAGGAGGAGAGTATTCTGTTACTTTACCCGGATGCCAAAGATGCCAATATGCAGGAAATTCTCTTTCTGCGCGAAACAAACGACCATATTCTTACCTGGGAAGGCTATAAACTGACCAAAGAACAGGCGACAGAAGTCTCCGGTATAAAAACAGTTTTATGGCTCAGCGAGTTTAAGCAGGTGCTAAATGTGCTTTTGGCCGAAGCCGAGCATGTGTACCTGAACACAAACGAGCACATAAGAGCAACTGTAGAGGTAGAGACACGCGATGCACGCTTTATTAAATGGTGCAAGGAGCAGTATCCGCTGCATAAGTATGAGCGCAGCGCCCCAATTATGCATTACCTGCGGGCCATAAAATCGGAAGCTGAGATTGAGCTGCTAAAAAAAGCATGCGAAATTACCGGCCAGGCCTTCAGACGGCTACTCGGTTTTATTAAACCTGGTGTAACGGAATATGAGATCGAGGCAGAAATTTATCATGAGTTTATCCGCAACCGGTCGCGCGGGCCGGCATACAACTCTATTATAGCATCGGGCGCGAATGCCTGTATTTTGCATTATGTAGATAATAACAGGGAGTGCCACGACGGTGATCTGGTGTTAATGGACTTTGGCGCCGAGTATGCCAACTACGCAGCCGACCTCACACGCACAGTGCCTGTTAACGGTAAATTTACTAAACGCCAGCGAGAGGTGTATGACTCGGTACTGCGCGTTATGAAAGCGGCCAAACAGATGCTGGTGCCGGGTAATTCACTAAATCAGTATCATGCGTTTGTGGGTACGGTTATGCAAAACGAGCTCATTAACCTGGGTTTGTTAAACGAAACAGATGTCCGGAACCAGGACCCTGCCAAGCCACTTTATAAAAAGTACTTTATGCATGGCACATCACATTTTCTGGGCCTCGATGTGCACGATGTTGGCAATAAGTACCGCCCTTTTGAAGAGGGAATGGTGTTTACCTGCGAACCTGGCATCTATATAAGAGAGGAAGGAATTGGTATACGGCTCGAAAACGATATACTGGTTACCAAAAACGGCCCACTGGACCTGATGAAAGATATACCGCTGGAAGCTGACGAGATAGAGCAACTCATGCAAAAAGCCTGACACTTGCCGCTGTAAAGTAAGTTGGTAGCCAAAAATAACCAGATTACAGGCCTGAGAACGAGCTATAGGCACAAAAATTAAATTTTTTTTCTGAAATAAAACCTTTTCTCAAACAAAGAGTTGAAATAAGAATCTAACAAGATAGTGCTGGCACCGTAAGTACAGAACAAGTAATAAATGGCAGACCTTTAGCATAGAATATCAGGTGCTTAGCAATTGCACTGATATAGGAATAAATTAAGGCCTCTTTTATGAAAAAAAACTACTTCATATCCTTCTTATACACCTTTCTAAACCCTAAAATCATAACTAAACCTTTTTTTTAATGAATGAACAAAAACTAACAAGTAAACATGTACGTATTGTCATATCAAAATATATTTCTTAGAATTATGCGAACACATTTAACAAAACTAAAAAGTACAATTGCATTGATGCTTGTATTTCTGCTGTCAGCAAGTACAGCCTTACTTGCACAAAATGCAGATCGGCGCACAAACCTGCAAATATACGGTAGTGCACTCCAATATAAAGGTGAACTAGAAAACCAGTTCTTCGAAAGCAACAGGCTTGAGTGGGGTGGCGGTTTATCTGTTAACCGTTACCTGAGCCCTGCGTTCGACCTTGGTTTACACCTGACCTATGGTAGCACAGAAGCACACCAGAGCGACCTGAATAATTTCGACGCACAGGTAGGAAGCGCTATGCTGGGCCTGCGTCTGAAGATGTATGGTAACATCCTGAAAGAAGATGCGTTCATCGGTCCTTACCTGCAAATTGCCGGTGGTGGTATGCACGTAAGAACACAAGGAGCTGCAAACGCAGTTGCTGTTGCTAAAAACAACTTCGTAACGGCTGCTGCCATGGGTGGTGCCGGTATCCGGTTCCGCTTCTCTGATGGTGTTAGCGCCTTCATCCAGACAAACTATGTGTTTACTGGTAACGACGGGTTTGATAACCAGCCTTCTGGCGGCGACAACGACCGTTTCCTGATGCACAATGTTGGTCTTGGCTTTAACTTAGGCCGTGCTGCTGACACTGACGGTGACGGTGTGCCAGACAGAAGAGACGAATGCCCAGATACTCCTGCAGGCGTTCAGGTAGACAAAAAAGGTTGCCCTATCGACTCTGATGGTGACGGTGTTCCTGATTACCAGGATCAGTGCCCTACCGAAGCTGGTACTGCTGCCACACAAGGTTGCCCAGACCGCGATGGTGATGGTGTAGCTGACAAAGATGACCGTTGCCCAGATGAGGCTGGTTCTCCTGCCTTGCGTGGTTGCCCGGATTCAGACGGTGATGGTGTGCCGGATATCGATGACAAATGCCCAGACACTCCTGCAGGCGTACAAGTTGGCCCAGATGGCTGTACTGTAGACTCTGACGGTGATGGTGTTCCTGATGACCAGGATATCTGCCCTAACACTCCTGGCCCAGCTGAAAAAGGTGGCTGCCCAGATCTTGATGCGGCTACTCTGAAATTAATGGAAGAAAAAGTTCGTTTCGAATTCAACCAGTCAAGAGTACAGGACGGATACCAGCAGTTACTTGACAGCATAATCGTAGCGCTTGAGAAATACCCTGACCATGTACTGTTAATCAAAGGTCATGCTGACCACATTGGTTCTGAAGAGTACAACCAGGCACTTTCTGAGCGTCGTGCACAAGCTGTAAAAGACTACTTAGTATCCAGAGGCGTAAGAAATGCTGACCGTCTTGTAACCAGAGGTTACGGCGAAACGCAACCACTCGTAAAAGTGAACACTCGTCTTTCTAAAGCAAGAACTGCTAAAGCTCGTGCCCAGAACAGAAGAGTTGGCTTCGAGATGAACACGCCAGACATGAAGCTGGACTTACCATAATACTTAACTTATAACTTAAGCCAAAAAGGGGCTGCAGCTATCTGCAGCCCCTTTTTTTTATGCCTTGGCCTCTAAATCGCTTTTTCCCTTCTGAAGGCTATTTTCATTAGAATAATTGCTGGTTGTTGATTGCTAAATTGTTTAATGGTTGATTAAAAAGTAAAGACCTGGCATTGTGCCGTAGCTCCTGCGAGCGTTTGGGAGAAGCAGTTGAACTATCTAAAACCATTATCCAGAAAAGTCTAGGGTCTACTATCTAGGATCTGAAATCTTTAGAAAATCCTTCCGGAGGCCCTTTTCATCTGAATAATTACTGATTGTTGAATAGCTTGATTGTTAATTTGAGGAGAGTCATTTCTAAATGAGTGCTGGAATGTTTGATCAGCCTTTTAAATTTTACATATCGCATACAGACATAAAATTTTAGATTCTTTAGCTGAACTCTCTATATTTGCAGTTAGAACTCCGGCTATGCAGAAAAGACTTATCGTTAACCACCAGCTGCTCGATATTATGGTGTTGCGCCTTTGCCACCAGCTCATCGAGAATCACGGCGATTTTTCTGATTCCGTTATTATAGGTTTGCAGCCTCGGGGCAGGCAGGTGGCACAGCGCCTGCAGGCGAACCTGCAAACCATTCTGGGCGTTCAGGTGCCTACCGGCTACCTCGACACCACCTTTCACCGCGACGATTTCAGAAGAAGAAACACGCCCCTTGCCGCCAACGCTACCCGGATCGACTTTCTGATTGAAGGTAAAAAAGTGATCTTGGTAGACGATGTGCTCTATACCGGCCGCTCCGTTAGGGCAGCCCTCGATGCCATGATTGCCTTTGGCCGACCAGCCAATGTGGAGTTGCTGGTTCTGGTCGACAGGCTGCACAGCCGTCACCTGCCCATAGAACCTACGTATGTAGGCCGCCGTGTTAACTCCATGCAGTCGCAGCGGGTGCTGGTAGAGTGGAAAGGGCAGGACACACAGGAAGACAATATCTGGTTGATTACCAAAAACGAAGAATAAATTTTAACATGCAAGAGCTCAGCGCGCGGCACCTGTTAGGTATAAAAGACATTACAGCAGAAGATATTCGCCTTATTTTCGAAACGGCGGATAATTTTAAAGATGTTCTGAACCGACCCATTAAAAAAGTGCCCTCGTTGCGAGACATTACCATTGCCAATGTCTTTTTCGAGAACTCCACCCGCACGCGCCTCTCGTTTGAGCTGGCCGAGAAAAGACTATCGGCCGATGTTATTAACTTCTCCTCCAGCGGCAGCTCCGTAAAAAAAGGCGAAACCCTGCTCGACACTGTCAACAACATTCTGGCCATGAAAGTCGATATGATTGTAATGCGACATGCCAGCCCTGGTGCACCGCACTTTCTGTCGCGCCACATAAAAGCCAATATTGTAAATGCCGGCGACGGTACCCACGAACACCCGACACAAGCGCTGCTGGATTCTTTTTCTATCAGGGAAAAGCTGGGCGATGTGGCAGGTAAAAAAGTAGTGATTATTGGCGACATTATGCACTCGCGGGTGGCGCTATCCAATATTTTTGCCTTGCAAAAGCTGGGTGCCGAAGTAATGGTATGTGGCCCGTCTACGTTGTTGCCGAAGCATATACAATCGTTAGGGGTAAAGGTGGAGCTGGATGTCCGGAAGGCTCTTGCCTGGTGCGATGTGGCCAACGTGCTACGGATACAGCTCGAGCGCCAGCAAATGAAGTATTTCCCATCGCTGCGCGAATACTCACTCTACTACGGCATCGATAAAAAACTGCTCGATAGCCTCAACAAGGAAATTACGATCATGCACCCTGGCCCTATAAACCGTGGCGTGGAACTGAGCAGCGATGCCGCCGATTCTCACCATTCTATTATCCTGAACCAGGTAGAAAACGGTGTGGCTATCCGGATGGCGGTACTGTACCTGCTGGCTTCCAAGGTTTAACAAACTACAGATTAAGTTTCCCAAAATTAAACAGCCTGTGCCTTTTTGGGATAGGCGAAACATGTACGTAAGTATATTTTCTAAGAAATAAGCCTTTTAAAGCACTCTTTCATTTTGGCATTGGTGTTGTCATAGCTTTGACTCAATCAATCTGTTACTATTAAAACCGCCATAAAAATGAAAAAGTACTTTGTTCTTTTTGCCTCTTCTATTTTGTTAGCTGCCTCTGTACCAACTGCAAACGCCGCTACTGTAACTAAGCCTTATACTGTAAAAAAGACTGAAGGCGCAGTTCAGATTAAAGAAGTAAACAGCAAGCTTATTCAGCAGTTAGAGCTGAATGAAAACCAGTATATTCAACTTAAAGCCCTTTACGGAAGTTACCAGGGAGAACTGAAGCATCTTAAAGGCGCCACATACACTAACTCACAAATCGATAGCCTTACAAACGATTTCCTGGCTGAGGCTGCTAAAATTCTGAAGCCGGAGCAATTGGCCGCCTATGTAGGCACCGCCAAAAGCGAAGCCGTTCTTGCCAAAAAGAAATAAGCACCTAAATTTAACCCCCGGAGCCACCTTTTTGCAAGAGGTGGCTCTGGGGGTTTTAGCTAACTTATAACAGCGCTTTAAGTTGTTTAGGTGAGTAGTATTTATTCAAATGAAAATAGTCTCCAGAAGCTTTTTTCCAAAAAAAGACTCAAGGGTAGGAAGCCTAGTAAACTAAAAAGCTATTTTGTTTATAAAGTAGACATGCTGCGACTCGCCACTTATACGCCTGATGTGCTGGAACCCGAACGCAGCAAAATTGCCATCGTACCACGGAATGATGCCTAACTGCTCCGTCGAAATTACCTTTTCTTTTTCGTGGTAAGTAAGCAGGTCGAGCTTTTTCTTTTCATCCGAAAATTTATCCTGGTTTACAACCTGGTAGGCAATGTTATTATCTTCAGGGTAGACTAAGATTATTTTACCGTCGGGTTTAGAAGAAATCTCGACAGTTGGTGTAAGAGAGCTTGAGACCAGGTTCTTGAGCAAAAAAGCATTATCCCAGAGCAGTACGCCATTTTTATCGAAACCAAGTACTACTGCGTGCGTGCGCTTATACTCTTCGTCGTCGCGCAGGTTGTGCCTGAAGAACTGGGCACCATACAGGTTTGGGTCCAGGAAGTTCGTGTTCCGGCGGCGTTGCGGATAATAAATTTCGGCTGCCAGCATGTAGCCTTCCGGGGTTGTGCGGAGGTCGTGCAGCAACATACGGTATCGGTTAGATGGCTGCTTCCCCTCTTTTAGCCTGTTCTGCTCGCGCCTGCGTGTTTTCTCTTCGCGCCTGGGAGTCATAAACTTAAAAAAGTTCTTTAGCTGCAGAAAACTGTAAAACTCCCCGTTAACTACCTGCGAGGCCACTGGCGATGTAAAAAAACCATTGCTTAGCTGCAGGCCAGAGGTGCTGTAGGTGCCGATCAGGAGCCTCGAAAGTGTGTCTACAGGAGTAACCTCTGCATTGAGCAGGTTCTTGTTATCCTGCTGCAGAATAAAATGATTGCTGAGTAACTCGCCGTTAATATCGAAACTCTTTACCTGGAGGCGCGAAATCTTGTTATTCGATTCTGTTAGCACCACATCCATGCGCTGGTGCTGGGGTGCGGGCTGCAGATCAGAAAAATTAGATTCATCGCCATAGGTGGCAGGCAGTAGTTTTACCACATTAGGCGTAGGATCTATGTACAACAAAATTGGTTTGAGGTCTCTTTTGCTAGTCCCGATCAGGAAGTAGCGGCCTTTAAGCACACTAAACTCATAAATATTCCGGATAGCTTCCAGGGTATGGATGGTGGATATGGCATCGCCGGTATGGATATTTACCTTCAGGAATTTGTATTTCTGTGGGTTTGTGTTGGCAAAAACCATGTACAGATAATCGTCTTCGGTATATGCCTGAATATACTCATCGTCTGGTGAGAGGTCGTGGGTGCAGCTCCAGATCCGGTCTAATTTTTGGTTAAGCCGTTCAAACGTGTGGGTGGCTTTGCGGTTCCAGAGGTCCGATTTTTTGCTGTACAACACCAGGCTGCTGCCAGCCACAGGGAACAGCTCGAATTGCACATTATCGGAGCCGTACTCAATTTCGAGGCGCACCGGTTGGGTAGGCTCGTCTTCATCCCTTTCCTTCTCCTGCGCGAGCAAGGGTGCTGCCGCCAGCAGTGTGTATATAAAAAGCAGTATACGTATTCCGGTCATAAGAAAATGTCTCTTTTAGATTCGATACACACCATGCAATTACCCGGAGTTGACAACCAGAAAATATAAAAACCTACCTAATAAGATAGCTAAAACCTGTGTTAGGAGGCACCTGGAGCAGCAGCTGCAGTATTGTACTTTACCAAGAGGAGCTTGCCAGGTGCAACTGTGGCAGCACACAACCCATTAGTTTCCTAAGGCTAACAGCACATCGAACTCCTCTGGTCGCAACGGCATAACCGATAGGCGCGATTGCCGGAGCAAGCCAATTTGCTCGAGCCGGTTATCTTTTTTTATTTGTTCCAGAGTTACAGGTTCTTTAAAATCGCGCTCAGGCACCAAATCTACTGCCATCCATTTCGGGTCATCGGCTGTTGGGTCGGGGTAAGCCGGGCGATCTACCTTGGCTATGCCAACTATGGCTTTCTCTGATACGCTATGATAAAAAAGGACCAGGTCGCCTGGCTCCATTTTTTGCAGGTTGTTTCGTGCCTGAAAATTGCGTACACCGTCCCAGCTGGTTCGGCCATCTTTTACCAGATTGCCCCACGAATACGTTTCAGGCTCTGATTTTACTAACCAGTATTGCATTTAAAGTTATGTAGAAATTATAAGTGTGAATTATTTAGTACGTAAAGGTTGCCTGTTTCTGTTACCCTAATAATAGTATTTCTGTTAAATGTTGTATTTCATTGCCTGGTAACAGCTCTATAAAAACTTCACCAAATTGCTTATTGTTATTCCAAACCAGCTTGTACACAACTTATTCAGCCGTGGCAAGAGGGGCTTTTTTTACCTTCAGCACCTTGTCTCTTATAGATACTATTTCTAATGTGTAATTTTCCACAGCTGGTTTTTCGCCTTTAAAACGTATTTGCAGCGCTTTTTTCTCACCATGCGTCCACTGCCCCACATGCTCCTCCAGGCCGTCGGTAGGGGCAATGAGGTACTCTTTAAATACGCCTTTGTTTTCTATGGCAAAACCAGTCCGTCCCCGGGAGGGCGGAAAGTCGTAGGTGTTAGGTCTGAAAACCAGCGTATCGCCCTCATCTTCTTCAAAAGAATGGAGCCAGGTTACCTCCAGCAGTTCCCGCTCCAGTTTCTCGGTGCGGCAGGTACTGGCTAACAGCAGCAGGCTCAGCAGGCACAGCAACAGTATATTTTTCATGGCAGCAAATTAAGCAAAAAGTAAGTTTCGTGGTTGGTATTTCTGATGGCTAATATAGTAATTCATCCTAATAGCTTCTCTACATTTCTATTTTATGTTTCAGGCTTAAGGCCGGCAACCCTTGAACCATTTAGTCCATTTTTTCTTCGGAAGGCCATTTTGATCTGAATAATTTGCAGTTGATTGCTGCTTGTTAAATGGCTTACCAGTTTACTGGTTGTTCCGGCGAAATTTTGAATGGGCGATTGCGCACAAGCTTAACTTAAGTGCTGCCTTATGATTAGCTCTGGCGGGTACGGGGGCTTTTGTTATCTTTGTAGTAACAACCGGACCCTGACTTTGGAAAATAAAAATATACTAAAGCTATTTAAGCTCACGGCTGAGCTCATGGAGCTGCACGACGAGAACCCATTTAAGATACGGTCTTATGGCAATGCCGTAGCGGCACTGGAACTGGTAGAGGAGCCTTTGGCAGGGAAGCAGCAAGCAGACCTGGAGCGAATAAATGGTGTTGGCAAAGGCATTGCTGCCAAGATAGTAGAAATTAACCAAACAGGTTCTTTTGCTGAACTAGACCAAATGCTGGCTGCCACACCTCCTGGCGTGGTGGAGATGCTGCGCATAAAAGGCATTGGTCCCAAAAAAGTGCGGGTAATCTGGAAGGAACTAGGCACCGAAACTGTAGAAGAACTGTTGGAGGCATGTGAGCAGAATAAGCTGAGCAAAGTGAAAGGCTTTGGTGCTAAAACCCAGGAGAATATTCGGCAGGCGCTGCTGTTTACGCAGCAGAACCGTGGCAAAAAACTGTATGCTGAAGCCGAGCCAGGTGCCCTGGAGCTGCTGCAGGCCATACAAGATGCCTTACCCGACGCGCAGGTAGAACTGGTAGGGGCTTTGCGGCGCAAACTTGAAATTGTAGAGCAGCTGCAGTTTGTAGTGGCAACCGATGCCCCTGTGGCAGTTGCCGAAAAAATAAGCGGATTGGAGGTGCTGCAGCAAGATGTGCGGCAGTCTGGGCCAAAAGTATGGCGCGGCAGCCATAGCCTCACCAGCCTCACTACCGAAATAAAGCTTGTTTCCGCAGATCAGTTTGCCGGTGAGGTGCTGCTGCAGTCGGCGGCCCTTGGGCATCTTACTCAACCTCTCAGCGAAGGCAAAAGTCTGATCAGCTATATCCGGAACGAAAATTTTGCCTCAGAAGAAGCTATATACAAAGCGGCCGGACTGGCCTACATTGAGCCGGAATTACGCGAAGGAACCAACGAGCTGCAACTGGCCCAGGAAAACAAGCTGCCTACACTGCTCGATCTCAACGACCTGAAAGGTATTTTGCACAACCACAGCACCTACTCCGATGGTGCGCACACGCTGGAACAGATGGCTACCTACTGCCGCGACCTCGGCTACGAGTACCTTGGCATCTGCGACCACTCCAAAACAGCCTCTTACGCGGGTGGCCTGCGCGAAGGCGACGTGCTGCGGCAACACAAGGAGATAGAGGAGCTGAACCAAAAGCTGGCGCCGTTCAAAATATTTAAAGGCATCGAATCTGATATATTGGGCGATGGTTCTCTTGATTATGATCCGGATATTCTGGCTAGCTTCGACTTTATTGTGGCCTCGATCCACAGCAGCCTCAACATGGATGAGAAGAAAGCTACTGCCCGTCTCATCACGGCCATCGAGAACCCGTACACTACCATGCTTGGCCACCCGACGGGCCGCCTGCTGCTGCGCCGCGAAGGGTACCCAATCGATCATAAAGCGGTGATAGATGCCTGTGCTGCTAATAAGGTAATCATCGAAATAAATGCCAACCCCTGGCGCCTCGACCTGGACTGGCGATGGGTGCAGTACGCGCTGGAGCAGAACGTTATGCTCAGCATAAACCCCGATGCCCACCACACGAGCGGCTACCACGACATGCGCTACGGCGTGTACATGGGCCGCAAAGGAGGCCTCACGAAAGAAATGACTTTTAATGCCAAATCGGTGCAGGAGGTAGAGGCGTATTTCAGAGAGCGAAAGGAGCGGATAGGGTAGGTGCTAATTGTACCTTTTAAGAGCACTATCAAATTTGTTTGAACATGGACAATCAGAAATAAACGAATGCCCAAAATACTCATCCTCCGCTTCTCTTCTATCGGTGATATTGTGCTCACTACACCGGTAATCCGTTGCATAAAGCAGCAGGTGCCGGGGGCGGAGGTGCATTTCTGTACAAAACAGGGCTTTAAAGGCATGCTGGAGAGCAACCCTTACGTAGACAAGGTGCATGTGCTGCAAAGCAGCCTGAAAGAGCTGGTGCAGGGACTACAAGCAGAGAACTTCGATTATGTGGTAGATCTGCATAATAACCTCCGCACCCGCATAATCAAGTTCAGGCTGGGCAAACCGAGCAGGAGCTTTAACAAGCTGAACTACGAGAAGTGGCTGATGGTGAACTTTAAGCGCAACCGCCTGCCCAACATGCACATTGTAGAGCGCTACCTCGAAGCAGCCACAGCGCTCGGCGTGAAAGACGATGGCCTTGGTCTGGACTATTTCATTCCTGCTAAAGATGAAGTGGCGCTGGAGGCGTTGCCGGAGCCATTTCGGCGAGGATATGTAGCTTTTGCCATAGGTGCACAACACTACACAAAGCGTTTGCCAACGGAGCGCATCATAGAGTTATGTGAGCACTTAAACACCCCTGTTGTGTTGTTGGGAGGTAAAGAAGACAATGCTGCCGGTGAGCAAATAGCTGCGCTCTTCCATACACAAGAACAGGCTGGATCTACCATTGTCTACAACGCCTGTGGCAAGTATAACCTTAACCAATCGGCTTCGCTGGTGCGGCAGGCGGAGCAGATCGTGAGCCACGATACCGGCCTGATGCACATAGCGGCAGCCTTTAGTAAAGACATCATCAGCGTGTGGGGCAATACTATTCCCGAGTTTGGCATGTACCCCTTCCGCACGAAATTTCAGGTGCTGGAGGTACAGGGGCTGAGCTGTCGCCCATGCTCCAAAATAGGCTATAGCAAGTGCCCCCAGGGCCATTTTAAGTGTATGCGTGCTATTTCGTTTGATGATCTGGCAGTGTAGCAGCTACCTTCATGTTATTACGAGGGTACGACAAAGTGCATAACATACATCTAAACCAGTTCCGGATAAGTTCATCAGGTAACAGCATCCGAAACAGAAAATACCTTCGGAAGACTATTTTCATCTGAATAACTGCATCTGATCCAGTAAGGCAAGGTCCCATATCATTTAGTGCACCTTGTCGTAGACCTGTTACCAAAGGAGCAGCTTGCATGTAGTCCGGAATTTGTTGAATAAAAGCATCCTTTCATAGACTGCTTTACCTTGTGTGACCTCTCCTATTCATTTTCAGGAGGGCAACTCAAGGTATGCTAAATGTTTTTCACTGTTTGAATATTACCATGAAGCTGCTGCAGGTAAGGGTTAAAATTTTTATTGTTTTGTTTTTTTGTATACCAAAAGCTAACGTCGGCAATTTCTTCGTTTGCGTAGCCGTCCAGGTGCAGCGACATGAGCAGCCTGTCTGTCTCGGGTAGTTGCTTAATAGCTGCCAGCAGTAGCAACGACTGTTCGCTGGGGCCTTCGCCGGAGGAGTTGGGTTCCAGGTGGCCCAGCTCCTCCAGTGAGTGATTTTTATGTACAGGCTTCCGGCGGTAGAGCAGCACCGTATTGGCACTTACACGATAAAGCCAGGTAGAAAACTTTGCCTCTCCATTATAAGCGCCAAACGATTTCCAGGCCTGGCCTATTATTTCCTGATATAAATCTTTCCGGTCCTCCGGATGGTCTACATAAAGCCTGATTACCTTATGAATAATGCCGGCATCTAGTTGTAGGTGCAGGAAGTCCTATTCCGTAGTAGCAGGCATAGGGTGCATTGGTTACTGGAGTGGTTTAACGGTGTAGCCTGCGTTCTGCAGCAGTTTAATAAGGCCGTTGTTGCCGGGCAAGTGCATGGCGCCTACGGCTATAAAGGTTTGCTGCGCCTTTAGTATCTGGGGGAGTTGCGTCATCCAGTTTTTGTTCCGGTCGTCGAGCATGTAGGCCATATCTTCCTCGCCCATCTTTTTGCTGTATGCCTCCGAGGCAGCTACCATAGCTTGCAAATCTTTGTTGAAATAGAGGTTGGTTAGCTCTTCCTGCGAATTTAAAACATAGTCTTTAGACTTTACAAACGCTATCAGCTGTTGTGCCTGCTGGTCCAGAGAGTGGTGGTCGTAGAGCAGTTGCATTTGCTGTTCCAATGTTTCGAGGTAAAACATCTTCTTATTGTTGCTGCGCCCCTGACTTGCGAAATACATATCGAGTGCCTGCCCGTCTTCGAATTTTTTAACTGCCTCCAGGTCTTTGTACTCGGTTACGGAGAGCAGCAGCATGAGCGAAACAGGTTTCATGTGGTCGAGCATGGCCAGGTCGTAACCCAGAACATTTTTGGTCTCTGTTGCCACCAACTGGTACTCCTCCGCACTTAAAAGTTCGGAAAGTTTGTTTTCGGGCATCACCATGTAGCCGGCCAGCTGCATAACTTTAGATGAGTCGATATCGGCCTCTATTACCACTGCCTTGCTTTGCTCGAAATGCTGCTTTACCTCAGGAGTGGTGCTTAGGTAGCTGTCGTTCAGTAAATGAAAGGTGCCATAAAGGTAAGAAGGTTGTTTAAGGCCGTTGCCGCTAATTTCCCATAAAAGCGAGTTGGCAACGGCTGTAGTTGCCGGAGCCGTTTTGCTGGCCTGGCGCTCTTTTGCTTTCCGGGCCTGGGCAAAGGTTGGCTGCCACAGTAAGCTGGTCAGCAGAAAAAGGCAAAGAAGGAGTTTTGATTTCATTTTAACAGAGTTTTTCAGACAAAAGGCCAGATAAAAAAGGGATGTTTGCAATTTTGAACAATATGTATCAATTTGCTTTTAATTTGAACAATAGTAGCAGTTTTTTACTTATTTTTTTGAACACAATGCTTTATGCCAAACTATAACCTGACCTGGCAAGACACAGATGTGCAGCTTCTGGAAGCCCTGTTGCTGGCGACAGGCGGAGAGGGAGGTGCTCCGCTACAGGAGGTGCTGCTGATGAGCGATGCCCTGGAGGGGGTTGTGCTCAGCCTGCAGGAGGTACAGGATGCCTTCCTGAAGCTTATTGCTGCCGGGTATATTGCCATCCAGAAAAACAAGCTCTTGCTTACACCCGAATTTTTGCTGGCTTACGAAGAAATTACGCTCCGCGAAGGCATGGTAGAGGCAGATGAGCAAAAACCACTCCTGACCCTGCTGCAACAGCAAAGCCTGAACGAGCAGCAACTGGAGGAAGTAAACACCTCTATCCTGAAAAAATATAAACTCAAAAACCAGTATCAGCAGTACCTGGAGCAGTTCGGGTAATTCCTGGTTGCTAGTTGTTAATTGATGATTGTTGCCTGGAATTTGACGTGAATCTTCCTGAGTAACGATAAAAGAGATAGAGCCGCTGATCTTTTTCAACGGCTCTATCTCTTTATAGCAATCATCAATTAACAACCAGCAATCAGGAAATCTTCTCAAAACCCAGGTACGGGTGCAGCACTTTGGGCATGTTGATGCCTTCGGGTGTTTGGTTGTTCTCGAGTATGGCGGCTACAATGCGGGGCAGTGCCAGTGCGCTACCATTCAGGGTGTGCAGCAGCTGTGTTTTGCCGTTCTCGTTTTTGTAGCGAAGCTTCAGACGGTTGGCCTGGTAGGTCTCAAAATTACTGGCAGAGCTAACCTCGAGCCAACGCCCTTGGGCGGCGGAGTATACTTCCATGTCGTAGGTGAGGGCGGAGGTAAAGCCCATGTCGCCACCACAAAGGCGCAGTACCCGGTAAGGCAGCTCCAGCTTCTGCAGCAGCCCTTGTATATAGCTGCTCATTTCTTCCAGCGCCTCATATGATTTTTCAGGTAGCGTAATTTGTACAATCTCTACTTTGTCGAACTGGTGCAGGCGGTTAAGGCCACGCACATCGGCTCCCCACGAACCAGCCTCTCTTCTGAAGCAGGGGGTATGGCCGGTGTTCTTAATAGGCAGCTGCTCTACCGGCACAATTACGTCGCGGTACATGTTCGTAATCGGTACTTCTGCCGTAGGAATCAGGTAGTAATTGTCTTCGGTGGCATGGTACATCTGGCCATCTTTGTCGGGCAACTGGCCGGTGCCGTAACCGGAGGCCTCGTTTACCAGAATAGGAGGCTGCACTTCCATATAGCCGGCCTTCATGGCCTCATCCAGAAAGAAGTTGATAAGTGCCCGTTGCAGCCGTGCCCCCTGCCTTTTGTAAACCGGGAAACCTGCTCCGGTAATTTTATTACCTAGCTCAAAATCGATGATGTCGTACTTCTGGATGAGTTCCCAGTGCGGCTGCGCTCCTTCGTGCAGCTGCGGAATAGCCCCGTGCTCCAGCACTACCTCGTTGTCTTCAGCCGATCTGCCGGCAGGCACACTCTCGTGCGGCAGGTTGGGGAGCTTGTAAAGGGCTTTTTGTACTTCTTCCTCAAAAGTGGTCAGCTGTTCAGCCAGGGTTTTGGCCTTTTGCTTCAGTTCTGAGGTCTGGGCTTTGTACGATTCGGCTTTTTCGCGTTCGCCATTTTTCATCAGCACACCTATCTCTTTCGATAGGCTGTTGGCCTGAGCCTGTGTATCGTCGTGCTCGGTTTGTACCTGGCGGCGTTGCTGGTCTAGCTCCAGCAATGCGGCTACCTCCTGGGCAGCATTTTTGTAGTTTTTCTTGTTCAAACCTGCCACTACCAGGTCTGTCTGCTCTCTTAAAACGGTTAGCTGTAGCATCGTTTGTCGGTTAATAGTGGTACAAAAATATACTTTTTTGAGTAGTATGCTGCCTTTCTGAAATCTTTTAGGCAAAACTTGAAACATTTTAGATAAAAAACACGGTAATATTTGTAAATTAAGCTGTATTGCGATAACATTGCGTTACAAATTGAGAAGGCGCGTATCCTGAGCCTCACTTACTCTTTCACAACCGAACCTTTTTCCTAGTCTAATTTAAAATCTCTCGCTGCGTCCGCACAAGCGTTCCTGGCAAGTTAAGCTAACTACCATACCATTATTTATGTACAATATTGAAGAATTGAAAGATAGGCTTCTTTCAGAGCTCAAGGAAATTGCTGAAGACCTGGGTGTTAAAAATTTCAAGAAATTGAGTAAACAAGACCTGATTTATAAGATCCTTGACCAGCAAGCCGTTACCCCTCCCGAAAAATTGCCAAAAAAGATCAAACAGACCCCCAGCGCTGCTACCCCAGAAGAAACTACTGCTCCTGAAAATACAACTTCCACTCCTGCTGCTCCTGTAGCCGCAGAAGCTCCGG
The DNA here is from genome assembly GCF_008017455.1 of Pontibacter qinzhouensis. Taxonomy (GTDB): domain Bacteria; phylum Bacteroidota; class Bacteroidia; order Cytophagales; family Hymenobacteraceae; genus Pontibacter; species Pontibacter qinzhouensis. The sequence continues at coordinate 31,487 of NZ_VRTY01000061.1, forward strand.
CTGTTGAAGCAACGCCAGCACCGGCTGCTGAAGCTGCGCCAACCCCGGCTCCGGCAAAGGCAGCACCAGCCAAAGCTGCACCTGCTCCAGCCAAGGCAGCTCCTGCAGCCCGCAAACCAGCCAAGCCCGCAGCTGCCCGTACCGAATCGCAGCCACAGTTGTTTGTGCCTGCCAAAGCACCAGCCAAAGATCATGGTCCGCAGCAGAGAGAACGCGTGCAACCACGCCGCGATAACGTAGAGCAAGCCACAGCCGAGCCCCGTGCAGAGCGCTCTGAGCCACGTGCCGAACAGCCGCAACGCCAGGAACGACCAGAGCAGCAACAGCGCAACGACAACCAGCAGCGGAATGAAAATCAGCAGCGAAATGAAAACCAGTCGCGCAACGATAACCGTGAGCAGCGCCCGGAAAGAAATGAAAACCGCAACGACAACCGCCAGGATAACCGCGAGCCACGCGACTTTAACCGAAGCGATAACCGTGGAGGCGATAACAACCAGCGTCGGCCGAACCAGATAAACGCCAGCACTAGTAACTTTAAAGAGTTTGACGGAATAATTATAAACGAAGGGGTACTTGAACTCATGCAAGATGGGTATGGTTTCCTGCGTTCTACCCACTATAATTACCTGGCCAGCCCCGACGATATTTATGTATCGCCATCGCAGATAAAGCTATTCGGCCTTAAAACCGGCGACACGGTAAAAGGACAGATTCGCCCTCCGAAAGAAGGAGAGAAATACTTTGCCCTGCTGAAGGTTGAAACTGTTAACGGACGAACAACAGAGGAAATACGTGACCGCATTCCGTTCCAGCACCTTACACCGCTTTTCCCCGACGAGCGCCTTAAACTAACTGGTCGGCCAAGCCAGCTTTCAACCCGAATTCTGGACCTTTTTGCCCCTATCGGTAAAGGCCAGCGTGGTATGATTGTGGCACAGCCTAAAACAGGTAAAACCGTGTTGCTGAAAGAAATAGCCAATGCTATCTCTGAAAATCACCCGGAAGTTTACCTCATGATCCTGCTCATAGATGAGCGACCTGAAGAGGTAACCGATATGGCACGTAGCGTAAAGGCCGAGGTAATTGCCTCTACTTTTGATGAAACAGCCGAGCGCCACGTAAAAGTATCGAGTATCGTGCTAGATAAAGCAAAGCGCATGGTAGAGTGCGGACACGACGTAGTTATCCTGCTCGACTCTATTACTCGTCTGGCTCGTGCCTATAACACCGTAGTTCCGTCGTCTGGCAAAATATTGTCGGGTGGTGTAGATGCCAACGCGTTGCACAAGCCGAAGCGCTTCTTTGGTGCTGCCCGTAACGTAGAAAACGGTGGCTCGCTCACCATTATAGCCACTGCCCTGATAGACACAGGCTCTAAAATGGATGAGGTTATTTTTGAAGAATTTAAAGGTACCGGTAACATGGAGCTTCAGCTGGATCGTAAGCTGGCCAATAAGCGTGTGTACCCTGCTATCGATGTGCCTGCTTCCGGTACTCGCCGAGAAGACCTGCTCATGGACCGAGACGAACTGAACCGCGTTTGGATTCTGCGCAAATACATGTCAGATATGAACGCCATCGAAGCTATGGAATTCCTGAAAGACAGAATGACCGGCACCAAGAGCAACGAAGAATTCCTGATTTCGATGAACAGTTAATTTGTTATAAGACATAAGTATCAGGATACAAGACTCAGGACTTTCTGAGTTGTTAAGTCTGATGATTATGTAATAATATTAAGAACCGGCCCGTTTGCTTCTTAGAGCAGGCGGCCCGGTTCTTTTTCTTTATAAGAAAACTACTCACATCTAAATTATTCTAATGATATTGGCCTTCCAAAGCTAAAATCTCATTTTAGAGTCAAGGGTTTAGCGCCAGAATGAATGGGCGGGGTGGGCAAGCAGGTAAAATACATAGCTGGCGACGATGCCAAACACGGTGTGCGCAAAAATTAGCGACAGCAGAAAAGGGCGCAGCGCTATGAGCGGAGGTTGTGGGTGCAGCATAAAATAAAAATACCAGCCAGCCATGGCCAGTAGACCATGCCCCAGGCCAAGTAAAAACCCCCAGGCAGCAGTTGGCGCTCCTACACCAGAGTCCCAGAGCGCCAGATACCCGATGGCGAACAAAATACCAATGGCATAATGCACCACTGTGCCTGTTACTGAAGCCCTGATGCTGCCGGAGAGGCTGCCATCAGGTTGCGTCTGGTTGGTAAGCATGGTGCCCAGAATCTTAATCATTTTCATAACCCGCTTCGTCAGGACCGTGAGCAGGTACATAAAAGCGGTCATGGCGGCGGTGGCGGCAAGGCCTGCCAAAGAAATGTACAGCAGTTTCATGGTATATAGAGGTAAGGGTATAACATCATCTATAAGTTACTACGCGAAAATCTGCCGGGAAATAAAAAACCTTTCGGTATCAGAAAAACGTGTGGACTACTATGATGGAAATAAAGGCCAGACTGATACAGAGAGAGGATATTTTGTTCATCTGCATAGTGTTCTTGTAATTTGCTTCGCTACGGTTTTTATACACACGAAGTACCCAACTTAGAAAGAAATAAACGATGGGCCCTGTACAGAGCAGAAAAATAACGATATTCTGAATCTGCCCGGCCAGCAGGTACAGCGAGAGGAGCAGGGTAGTGCCGGTAAGCAGACTCACTGCCGCAAATAGGAATGTGCCCTTTATGCCGAGTAGCAGGCTCAGTGTTTTATCGCCACGATGGGCATCTTCTTCGTGCTGGTATACCTGGGTGAGGGGGTAGGAGCCGCACAGGAAAAGGGTGCTTACCACGGCATACCAACTGTTCGGAGTTTGCAGCACCTCCTCCACCGAAAATCCCAGCCCTACCTGCACCATGGCGTACGTAAACGCCCCCTGAAACACTGTAACAACTGCCGTACTCAGCAACGGGTATTTTTTAAGTCGCACCGAATCGTTGCTATATGCCTTTGAAACCAGCAAATAGGCTGCCACCAAGGCTCCAAACAACGGCGATAGCCAGACTGCCAACGCCACAGCTAGTACATCAAAAAGAATGACCAGGTAAAAAAGCTCGCGTGTTACTTTGGGTGGCCGCTCAAGGCCACCAATGCTGCCTTCATCGCGGTCGCAGTAAGAGTTGTAGCCATTGCTGGCAGGGTAAACCAACACATGCAGCACCAGAAAAACAGCCACTGCCCTCCAAAGGTCGTACCCTGTAACCGTACTCAGCGCGAACCAGTAAATAGGCATCAGGTAAGCCGAAAACGGAATCCGCATAAGGGTTAGCGCACTGCTATAGCCCGAGCGGGTAGCAGGCAATGTTGCTGCTGCTTTTGTAGCGTGGTCTGATGACGGCATGTTCAGGCTTAAATATGGTTATAGGCTTTTTCTGGTCTACGTCATATTCCGAAAGTTGATTATAGCATACTTTACCTTTCTTGAAAATCGATTATAAAGTGTCCGGTTATAAACAAAGAAGCCCTTCCGGCTAGGAAGGGCTTCTTTGTTTATGCTGCTGCTTTTGATTTTTTACTGGTTTCCTTTACAGGCTTCAGTTTAATGATGTTGAGCTTGTTCAGTGTCCAGATAACTGGCCAGGTTGGATCAACTTCCCACCACTTCACCCCGAAGTTTACACGGTTTGGCAGTTTGTGGTGGTTGTTCTGGAACAGTTCGCCACCTGTCAGGAAATCGAAGAAAAGCGAGTTTCTGGATTTGTCATTGTTATCGAAGTTCTGATAGCCGTACTTGTGGCCGCTCCAGTTTACGATAGCGCCGTGTACCGGGCCCATCAGGAAATGGATTGGCAGTAAGAGGTACATCCACCATTGGGTAGCAAAGTTTATGTAGAACAGCACATAGAAGGTGCCCCAGAAAATGCGGGAATACCAAGTATCGCCAATTTTATCGACAAACCCCCATACCGGGTAGTCACCGTCAAAGCGACGTTCTGGCTCCACACGGTTATTGAGTACGTTGTTGTAAATTTCCTTCGTCTTCCACATCATGGTAAATGCATTGTTGGAGAAGTGAGGAGAGTGTGGGTCCTGTTCTGTATCGGAGAAGGCATGGTGCATGCGGTGTAGTATAGCATACGCTCTTGGCGACAGGAACGAAGATCCTTGGGCAATATAAGTGAGCAGGTAGAACGCTTTTTCCCAGAAGGGAGCCATCGTAAACATTTTGTGGGCAGAGTACCGGTGCAGGTAAAACGTCTGAACAAACAGAGAGAGGTACCAGTGTACCACAAAGAAAATGAGAATTGCCATTATTTAAAATTAGGTCTATGAAATGCAGATTTTATTAGGATACGATGCTCCGTAGGTTGCAAATTTACAACACGTTTTTTTAAGTTAAATATTCTGGGGGCAATAAAAGTTCAGAAAGTGACGAAAATCATTTTCTGAATGAGGGAGGTACAGTAGCTATTGCAGGGCTCTGAACGGTGCCCAAATAGGGGCTTTTGGTGGTGGAGCAATCACTTTTACCTCTGACTTAAGTGTTGGGTGCTCAAAAACCAGCTGGCGGGCGTGCAGTGCAATACTTTTGTCTGGTAAAGGCTGTTTTGCACCGTATTTCAGGTCCCCGATAATAGAACAGCGCATAGAGGCCAGCTGTACGCGTATCTGGTGCGGCCGGCCGGTAATCGGGTACACCTCTAGCAGGTACTTCTCGTCCTGGTGGCTCCGCATCTTATACGAAAGTTCGGAGCGCTGGCCGGCTGGGTTTTCTTTGGCAAAGGCTTTGGTTACGTTCTTTTCACTGTCTTTTACGAGCCAGTGTACTAGTGTCTGGCTCTCCTGTGGCGGCCGGTTTTGCACCAGCGCCCAGTATGTTTTCTGCATTTTTTTGCTTTTGAACATTTCGTTCATGCGAGCCAGCGCCTTCGAGGTTTTGGCCAGCAGCACCACGCCACTCACAGGCCGGTCGAGGCGGTGCACCACGCCGATGAATACATTGCCTGGTTTATTGTATTTCTCCCTGATGTACTCCCTTGCTACCTCCGCCAGCGGCACATCACCTGTCTCATCGCCATGTACCAGCAAACCAGCCGGTTTATTGACTATCAGCAGGTGATTATCTTCATAAAGTACATCCAGCATAGGAAGTTGTTTTTTCTATAGCAAAAACTCAAATATCCAGACCCTTGAGCTATTTTATGCATTTTACCTTCGGAAGGCCCTTTTCATTCGAATAATTACAGGCTGCGCCAAATTCAAAATTAGAAATTATGGAATGCTCAGGGAACAGCTTGTGCCAGTAAAAGCCGTGTGTCTTTAATAAGCTTCTTTTTCGGTTGGGAAATCCTTGCTTTTAACGTCTGCGATATAATTAGAAACGGCATCCGTCATAATGGTGTGCAGGTCGGCGTAGCGCCTCAGGAAACGTGGCTTAAACTCTTTGTTGATGCCCAGCATATCGTGCACCACCAGTACCTGCCCGTCTACGTGTGGTCCGGCACCAATACCGATAATCGGGATATGAAGTTTTTCGGCCACTTTACGGGCCAGCTCCGATGGTATTTTTTCGAGTACAATGGCAAAGCAACCCAGTTCCTGCAGCAGCTGTGCATCGTCTATCAGTTTCTGAGCTTCTACGTCTTCTTTGGCGCGCACACTGTAGGTGCCAAATTTGTAAATAGACTGTGGCGTTAGCCCCAGGTGCCCCATTACCGGCACGCCGGCACTTAAAATACGCGTAACCGATTCTTTTATCTCAGCACCACCTTCCAGCTTCACACCATGCCCGCCAGATTCCTTCATAATTCGGATGGCAGAGCGCAGGGCTTCGGAGGAGTTGCCCTGGTAAGAGCCAAACGGCAAATCGACGACCACGAAAGCCCTTTTCACGCCTCTGACCACCGATGCCGCATGGTAAATCATCTGGTCGAGTGTAATGGGCAAGGTTGTTTCGTGTCCGGCCATTACGTTAGAGGCAGAATCTCCTACCAATAGCACATCTACTCCTGCTGCATCCAGAATGGTCGCCATCGAGAAATCGTAGGCAGTAAGCATAGAGATTTTCTCGCCACGCTCTTTCATGTTCTGAAGTTGGTGGGTAGTTATAATTTTTGCCTCACTTTTATGAACTGACATAATTTTACCTGTTTTTGATGCTGTAAATGTAAAAAAATCTGAGAGCTTGTTTGGCTTTTTTTTGCAAAATAGAAAGCGCTGGAAGCTGTTGCCAATGCGCCTGTATGGAAACAGCCTGATTAAAATAATGTTTAAACTTTAAATTCATTAGTGTCCAACTATAACTAAAACATATTCAGCTGGTTAGAATTATTATCACCTGGTTTTTGTAATT
>NZ_VRTY01000062.1 GCF_008017455.1 Pontibacter qinzhouensis
TCTTGAAGCTGGTACTTTTTATTTTTGCCTACACCATCAACAGATGTGTATAATCGCAACTTGAATTATTCTAATGAAAAAGGCCTTCCGAAGCTTTTTACGCTTCCGGAAGGCCAGGGTATGATGTCTGTAAACTTTGTTGTACTCTTTTAAACCGATACTTTTTCTGCTCCGGAATGGCGGCTCCAGCTAAAGCCGATCTGCTCGAGTTGCAGCACACGCTCTTTGTCGAGGCTATCGCGCTCCTGCCGCATCCGGCTTACCCACTTGCCCAGTTTAGGGTCTTCCTGCCATTTAACCGGTACGCGTGTGTGCCCGTGCTGCTCGGCAAATGCCACCAACCGCTCGTACATCTCCTGCCAGGCTACCACTTCGCGGCGGCTTAGCGACCAGTCGAAGCCTAATTGGTTGAGCAGTTCCACCTTCTGCCTGCTAAGCTCCCCGCGTTGCTGTTTTATGCGGTACACCCAGGCAGCTAACTGTGGGTTTTCCTGCCATTGGTAAGGCACCCGCGTATGCCCCTGCCGCTCCTTAAAAACAGCCAGCGACTCGTACATGCGCAACCAGTACCCCTCCTGCACGCTCCACGGAAAACGTAGTTCGTTCAGGCGGTCTACGCGCTCGGCTGCCAGTTTGCCCAGGTAAAACTGCTTGCGTTGCCACACCGCCCAGCGCTGCAGCACCGGGTTGTGCCGCAACGATACCTGGCATGTGCCATGCTCTTCGTTATAAGCTTTAAGCTCGGCGAAGTGCTGCTCCCAAATTGCGTCCTGCTGTGCCTGTAGCGAGCGGCGTGTCTGCCCCGTCCATACAAAGCCTAGCTGGTTTAGTCTTTTGCGCTTGGCTTTATCCAGTTTTCCTTTTGCCTCCAGCACCCGCTGCGTAGCTACCCAGCAGCCTAACGAGCGGTTCTCCGGGAAATTGACAGGCACAAAGCTATGCCCATGCTCCTGCCAGTAAGCCTTTAGCTGCCGGAAACGCAACTCCCAACGTTTCTTTTTGTCATCTTCAGCATCCCAGGCAAAGTTTAATTCTTGTAAACGGTGCTCTCGCTCTGGCGGCAGCTGCTTTTTTTTGTACAAGAGGCGCTGGCGCTCCATCCAACTTACCAGTTTCTTTTGTCGGCAAGGTACGCGGCAATGTCCATGGGTTTTCCAGAAGGCTACTAATTGCTGAAAGAACTCCTCCCACTGCACGTTGTAAACGCTTTGCCCGTTCCAGGTAAAGCCTAATTCGTTTAGCTGCCGTTCCCGCTCCTCGCGCAGTTTTCCGTTGGTGCGCAGCCGCCGCTGCAATGTTACCCAAAGAGCCAGTTGCTTGTCTGGTGCCCACTTTTGAGGCACGCGGCAATGACCAAACAAAGCTTTGAAATCGCGTAATCGGCCGAGCAACTGCTCCCACCGCTGGTCGCGACTTACAACCATGTCCCAGTCTACGCCAAGGTCATCGAGCTTTTGCTGCTGCCCCGCCGAAAGGTATGCTTTGGCCATAACCTGCCTGATGAGCCAGTCGCGGAGCTGTTCGTAGGGTTTATCGGTGGGGAGAAAGGTATGGCCGTGTTGCCTGGCAAAAGTGGCTAGCTCCAGGTAGCGAGCCTCCCAACTCTGGTGAATTGTTTCTAATTCGAAAGGGAGGGCAGCCAGTTGCTCCTGCAGTGCTACCGGTAGCATGTGCCGGATGCGCACCTGAATGCGCAGCCACTGTGCCAATTCCTCGTTCATGGCCTCTAACTTTCCTGCACATGCTACTGCCTGTTGGTAGTGGCGGTGCCAGTTTTCCAGAAACGACTCACTGAAGAGCTCTTTTGCCAATTTTGCCATAGCGGATACATATTTTCCTGTGCTGTTGCATCTGTGACAACCATTTGCCAGCAGATTGCAAAGCACCCTGTGTAATTCTGAAGTAGTGATGAAAGGCTGTTAACTCCCCTGCTTCCAACATTATTTTCGCAGCTTCTTCCGTTTCGTTCTATAACGCACTGCTTTCATTAAAATTGAATTTTTTATAAAAATTCAGCAGTTTTTTTAGCATTTGCTTGCTCAGGCGAATAGCTTGTTCTATAATTTCGCTTTTTTAGCTCAATTACTTTCACGACTACCAGAACACTACTAGTTTGGATAAAATTCAGTTAAAAATGATATTTTTCTTATTAAACATCATTTTACCAGATGTCCCTATACCAGCAACAAATTTCATGCCCTTGACAAAAAACAGATAATTAAGCTTCTGAAGGTGGTTTTCATTAGAATAATTTGGCTCCAAGCCAAAGAAGGGAATTATGAACTTAGCAAGTATTTAAACAAACTGAACTGCGCCGCCAGTTCAGGCAACCCAGTACGCGGTACCTGAACAAGCGGCAATGGCATAATACCGCCCTATTTTTACCGGAACCCGCTGCTGCTACTTTATTTTGAGGTTATTCTGCTGCCGTACCTGCCTGCTTTACCGGCCATTTATCTTCCCGCCCAAAAATATGATCGAGGGTATATTTTTTCGCCTCCTTTTTAGAGAGTTGTTTCGACCAGGCTACACGCCGGGCTGTGGTTGCTCCGGCTCCAGTGCTCTGGTACTCTGCGTAAAACGTAGTCTTTTCTTTATCAGGAAACATTTTGTCGCCTGGCCAGTGGTGCCATCCTTCTGGTGTTATGTGCGACCCCATTTCGGTTCTGATAAATACAGTTTGGGCGTAAGGGCGCCAGGGTCGGCCTAAGAACACTTTTTTAACTCCTGGGGCTGCTACCAATTTACAATCGAAGAAAACGTAACCGAACTTTTGAGTCTGCCGTTGAGCGGAGGCGGTAATATAAGAATCGGAAAGGCTCCGGATGGTACAGCTTTGGAAAACACATGTAGCTTCTCCGAATATAAAATCGGTGGTACCTTCTATTAGGCAGTTTTCGTAGTACTGGCGGCTTTCTTCTTTGGAGGTGTACAGGGTATCCTGGTTGCCCAGCAGGTGGCAGTTGCGCACAAGTGTTCTGTCGCCTTCTACATGTAAGGCAACAGCCTGCCCCACACGACCAGCTGTGTTCCGGATGGTCAGGTTCTCCAGTATTACATCGTTGCCCTGCACCAGAACAGTAAAGGAGGAGTAGGTCGTGTATTTCTCCAGCCCCAGGCCGTCCTTTCCGGCAGGTATAGGCATACCCGAATAATCAGCTCCGGTTATAATTGTAGTTTCCGGGCTCTCGCCTATAAGCGAAATATTTGTTTTCCAGGCTGGTACAATTACCTTTTCGTTGTAGATGCCTTTAGCGATAAAGATCTGCACCCGCTGCTGACCTAAATCGCGAACCGAATTTATGGCTTCCTGAATTGTTCTATAATCGCCGGTTCCATCTTGCGCTACTGTTAGCGTAGGCGGATAAGTTTGTTGGGCAAAAGTAGCCTGAACAAAAAAACACAGAAACAAAAATACTCCTACTACCTGCTTTACCATTATGCATAAAAAAATTACAAGGGCCATGCACCCACCTGATTTAGTTACAAGCCTGTTTATTAGCTACTTCCGGTGTATTAGGCATGTGTGCGATGATTCCTGAGAGAGGACTTCCTTCTTCAAAAAACGCTAATCATTAGCCGGTGCAGCTCCTGCTAGGGTACAGAGCCTGAAAGAAAGGACGAATAAAACACATAATTTTGGTATCAGCAGCTCTAGGTGTATTTTTTTTACATTAAGAAAAAGAACAAAAGGCACCAAGTGCCAGGACTTCGAATAGATCCAAGAAAGAAGCACCCATTTTTCACCTGCTTTCAAAAGTAACCAAGCCCTAAAATCCTAGAAACTTGCTTTACTATTGAAGCAGGCTGATACAAATAAAATAATCAGCGACCAATTATTTACATGAAAAGACCCTTCCAAAGGCTTTAGGAGGTACTAAGGGTCAAGGGTTGATGCACCTGCTGCTGCTGCTACCCCAGGGTTAGCCGGTGCTGAAACGGAGTGAAACCAGTGAGGTAAACATGCATGCCTTTGGTGCGCAGGGTCCCGAAATGTGAGGAGTACATTTCGCCATCGAGGCCGCGCAGACGCTGGTGGGCAAAGGCTCCCGGACCAAAGCTAATGGTATCGGGGCCAAAGCTATACTGCCCGGTTTCCTTCTCCAGAAAATGGTTTTCTGAGTTATCTTCGGCGGCTGTTACACCTGCTAACTTACCGCCTTCGTTAAAGCAGAGTTCAATGGTTACCGGCACGTTTTCGGAACCTTTCACCTGAAAGTCAATTGAAAGTCTACCTTTATTTTCTGTAACGGTTATGGTTGTTTCGAGGGTTTTCACGTTGCTGACCGGCCTGTTCTCGAAATCCATCTTGTTCCAGAAGCGGCCATCAATGCTTTGCGACAAGGTGTAGTCTCCGTCGGGTTTTCGCAGCTCGGTTGCCAGTGGCTGGTAATAAGGTACCTCCAGCTTTTTGTAAAGCACATAGGAGTTGCCAACTTTTCTGAGGCCATCGCTCCTGAAATATCCGGTACTGAAGAACCCTGTGGAGAGGCGCATATACTTTAAAATAGCTTCGCCTTTTCTGAAAGATAAAAAATTGGGACTTGTTGAGCGGCCCGATGCGATGATCAGGGGCCAGTCTACGCCACCGAATAATGTGGCTGTGGTATTTCCGCGCCTGATCCGGGCCAGGCTGGAGGTGGTAAACAGCTTCTCGTAAGTTACAGGCGCAGCAGCAAATGCCGGCAGTTCTTTTTTCAGGAGCGGGTCTTCCAGAAAGTAAAACAACGATTGTGTAAGCACATGTTCTTCGAAGCCATCCACCTGCTCAATTAATGAAGCAATGGCCGCAAATTCTGCATTATTGTCGCGGTTGGCCAGGTACCGGTAATGGTGGTAATAATCCAGAATGTTTTTACTGCTAAACTGATCCTGCCTGCGGGAGTCGTTTGTAACCAGGTCGCCGTTGGGCTCCATGTAAAAATACGTCATAGCCAGGTTCTTCCTGACAGGCTCCAGTAAAACAGGCTTGTTCAGGAGGCGTGCCATCGTGATGAGTGACCTATCGATAACTTCTGAGTAAATTCTGCTGCGCTCCAGGTAATGCCCATCCTGGTCTATAAAAATTCCTTCGCCTAACCAATCGTTTACCCGGTTCACATATTTTGGGTCTGGGTAAATAGCGTTTATACGTGCCAGTGCCGCCGATAATACCCAGCGATGGTTGGGCGTATGCACACCACCTGTGGCCAGGGCATCTCCTGCTTTCACAATAAATTTCTTTGCATCGGCCTTCACCTCGTTCAGCACCTTGGCTTTGTTATTTAACAACAGCGACACGGCAACGCACAATGGCTCTAAAATAAAGGCAGTATCTGGCGGAGAACCGAGGTTGCCAAAATCGAGGTTGCCATCTGCTCCCTGCACCTTTAGCAGGAATTGTATAATGCGGCTCATGCCAGGCACTAAGGCAGCACTTTTATAATAGGTAGATTCCGGAGCACTGTAAGAAGCAGCCAGGTTTGCGAAATCGTAACCTAAGCTCCTTTTCAGCAACTTAATTTCTGCCTGCAACGACTCCAGTATAGCGGCAACCCGCTTGTCGTTAGCCTTTACCATGCGTGCATATAAATCTTCTTTTTGCTGATAATTAGCAGAAGCGGCTGTACCTGCAAACAAATTACTGCTAAAAGGAGGCAGCATTGCAAGTGCACTTAAACTTAACGACTGCATTAAAAAAGTTTGACGGCTTATTTTGCTCATAACTACGATGCTTAATTAATTCATATTTTGTAAAAGGAAACAAGTATCAGAACGGCAGGCCTTCTCAGCTTTAAATATTCGCATGCCAAAACATTGCACACAATCTCATCTTCTGAAATGCTAAAATTCAGTTTTGTCCTTTTAATTTGTTTATATAAATATCTTTTCACTTTGCCTGCAACAGAGCAGAGAACCTATTGAGGTCAGTGCAAATACCCGAGGCACGTTCAGGCAAGTCTACCCAGTGAAGGACCAATTATTCTAATGAAAAATGGCCTATCCGAGCACCTGGATCTGCTGATGCTGCTGTTGCAGATGAGGTTGTTCATCCGCCAAAATTCACGTCGATTGATTAGCCATAAACTAACCTGCAAAACAGGGCTGATTGCACATAGGTCAACGTTGCGCTTGGATTACTTTTGGCCAAGGTCCTGGGGCTCTTTTTGCAGACTGGTGCGGTACAGCACCTTACCCGTGTGCGAGATGGCATGTACTACCATTTCTTTTGAGCTTACCGAGAACAACAGAAAGCCATACTCCATTGCAGAAAATTTGCTGTAGTCTAACTTGCCCACCTGCGTAGCTTCTGAAGCAGAACCAGAGATAAAATGATGCACCCCTCCTTCCGGCTCCAGGTGCTGCAAACTATGGTCATGGCCTGCCAGGTAAGCATCTACATGATTAGGGTCCAGGAGGCTTTTAAGGGAGCGGCGAACAGCTTTGGTATCGTAGCCTTCGCTTCTTTTATCGCTGGCCGTGTACAAGGGGTGATGCCCAACCACCAGGTTCCATTTTACGCCCTCTGCTTTTTCGGTCAGCACTTGCTGTAGCCACTGCTTTTGCGCAGTACTATCCTGGGTCTTTACATTGGGGCCGTATTCTGCATTACTGTAAAACTCCGGAATCAGGGGGTTGGTATCGATAAAGGAAATCTGGATTTTTTCGCCGGAGCCACCTGGCAAAGCGAAGGTTTTTGAGAAATACCGGCCGGGCATCTCCCACCGGCGGCTCACTTTGGAGTAGGCTACCTGCGCATCGGGGTCTCCCATGTAGTCGTGGTTCCCTAACACAGAATACCACTCTCTTTGCAACGAAAAGGGCTTATAGATTTCTTCGAACGAATAATGCCAGTGCGGATCAAGGGTGCTTGCCACCCCTTTGGGGTAAAAATTATCGCCGGTGCTTATGAAAAAAAGCACAGATGCCTCTTTGGCGGTTTTAGCCATTTGCGCGGCTACCTGCAGTTGGTGATCATCGCCGTAGCGGCCCCAGTCGCCTAAGGCTATAAAATTGAGCGAATTCGGTGGAATGTTTAGTTTTTCAACTTTTTTTGTTTGCCCCTGCCCCGCCTCAGGAAATAGCAGGACGGTGCATATGAGCGAAATAATGGTCACCAGCTGTTTTGCAGATACAAACATGCTTTTCATAAATCTTTGACAATAAGTAAGGTGGTGTATGGCGCTTTGCTTATTCAAATAAAATAATTTAATTCTGAATTTGAACAACCCGCTCTATTTCCTCTGCGAAGCAGACGCCCAGGCTGCTTTTTAAATTTAGCACCATGCCAGTTAAAATATCTACTGCCTGCGATACTATATAAAATGGAGCCCGATTTATGTAAACCAGGCTCCATTTAATTCTACTCTGTAAAATCTGTTGTATGAAGTAAGTCGACCATAATTATATAAAATGAGACAATCTTTTATTCCCTATTAATCAACTTCCTGATCACACAATTAACAATTCTGTGATTTCACTTAATACCCATTATTTTGGGCAATGCTGCCACCACTCACGTTTACCTCGCTTTGCGGTATAGGCCTGAACAGGTGTTTCGCTACAATGGCTTTGTTAAGTGCCGCATGTGGGTTGTGTGCCAACACGCGCTCCTGCAGGGTACCAGTTCTCTTCAGGCTCATCCAACGGCTCACTTCGCCGGCTAACTCCCTGGCGCTTTCGTTCAGGATGGCATGTATGTCTACCTGCTCTGGCGTAAGCATAGTAGTAAGGCCAGCCCTGGCTCTGAGGGCATTTATATGATCAGCAGCTTTGGTAGCGTTACCTGCTTTCAAGTAGGCTTCTGCTGCTATTAACCTTGTTTCGCCTGACCTGAAAATATAGGCGTCTCGTTTACCTTCCGGGTCTATGCCTGGGTTCGTGTAAGCTACGCCCGGGTCATCGAACTTCCTGAACATGGGGTATTGCACAATGGTTACGCCGTTGGGCGTAAAATACTCACCGGGGTTTATCACGGCATATTTCTTAGAGGCTTTTTTCTGAGCTGACCAGGCTACTTTCGGGAAGTACACGGCAGTATCGCCCTTCAGAATACGGCCGTCGTTGCTGTCTACTTCTGCAAACAAAACTCGCCTGATGGTAGCAGCCTCGCGTTTGTCGCCCTGTTCAAAGTTCTCGTAGAAGAATGGTGTTGGCGCTGGCCCCATGCCTCTGTGATACAGCGTAGATCGGGTCATGCCTGGGTACACATCATACACAAACTTAAACATAAGGTGCCTGTTATTACCGACCCCTCTCGACACAGGGTTGGTGCCATACAACATCGAGAAAATTACCTCCGAGTTGCGCTGGTTCTCGATCGTGAATAAGGAAGCAAAATCGGCAACGAGCGGGTGGTTGGCTATTACGATTTCTGCTAAAGCGGCTGCATCGGCAAAATCGGTGCTGGCGGCAAAGCTTTTGTACCCCCTGGTGAGCAGAACCTTTGCCTTCAGGTGCCTCACCGCGTCTTTTGAGACCCTGCCGAACTGAGCCGGCTGTTCGTCTACGGTTGCCAGTGCTTCGTCCAGGTCTGTCAAAATCTGGGCGTATACTGCTTCTTCGGAGGCTCTTGCAAAATCTGTTTGCGAGGTTCTGATCTCGTTCAACACGAGCGGAACCGGCCCGAAGTGCTCTACCAGGTTAAAATAGGAGAAGGCACGCATGAATTTAACCTCGCCCAGTCCTCTTGCCTTGTCTACAGCCGAAAGTCCGGCAATGGCATCGGCCCGGTTTATAGTGGTGTTGGCTGCTCCTATAACAAAGTAGTAATTCTGCCAGAAAACTGGTAAGGCCCAGTTTACGGATGTTAAATTGACATAATCATTTAAATCGTTTATGCCATTAATTATTTCACCACGGGTATATATGTCGGTCCCCAGTTGGTCCAGCTCATAAAAAGAGGTGGCTGGCCGCATTCTGTTGTAAACATTGGCCACTAACTGATCAAAGGCTTTTGGATCGTTAAACATGGTGGCATCTGTTAAAGACTGCCGATTTTCTTCTTCAAGGAAATCTTTGCAACCTGTCACCGAACCCATTGTTAACAGTGTAAACAAAAGGACTTTATAGCTATTCTTGATTTTCATTTTATTCGATCGTTAAAAGTTCACGTTAACACCACCCATCAACACTCTCGACATAACTCCGGCACCCCAGCTGTTTCTGGCTGCATTTTCAGGATCCCATCCATCGTAATTGGTGAAAACAAATGGGTTCTGGGCTGTGGCATATACTCTCAGGCGCTTCATCTTCATAAAACTGATGGCTGATTCCGGCAGGCTATAACCTAAGGTAATGTACCCTACCTTCACATAAGAAACATCTTTAAAAAGAAGTGATTCGGTCCAGGGACCTCCATTACCGCGCTGATATGTCTCATTAGAAGCGTTCTCTGGCGTCCAGTAGTTAACTTTAAGGGTATTAAAACGAGCTGGTCCATCAACTCCGTCCCAGGCGTGCGTTCTATGGAAATAACTGTGAGCGGTAGCCCCCTGGGCTGTGTGCAGAAAGAAAGAGAAGTCGATATTTTTGTAGTTGATGGTGTTGGTAATGCCACCCGTCCATTTTGGCATGTTGGAGCCAACTACCGTACGGTCTTTTGCATCTATAACGCCATCGTTGTTTATATCCTTCACTTTTACCTGGCCAGGTTGCTGCCCGTAAGCACGCGCCTGATCTATTTCATCCAGTTGCCAGACCCCATCAAATATCCATGAAAAATTGGATCCTACAGGTTCCCCAATACGGTGCACATAAGGAGCATCCATAGACCAGAACTGAATTTCGTCCAGGTCGCCGTAGAGTTTGGTTACTTCGTTTCTGTTGGCAGCAAAGTTAAGGTTGGTTTTCCAAGTAAAGTCCGGCTTTGCCACGTTTACAGATGTTAAGCCAAATTCAACGCCTTTGTTTACAGCCTCGCCTACGTTCTCGAATACACCGCTATAACCAGTTACTGTTGGCACAGGCCGGTAGAAGATAATGCCTGTGTTTTTTCTGTTATAAATGTCTAATGAGCCGTAGATTCTGTTTTGCAAAAATCCAAAGTCAAGGCCAACGTTAAACTCTTTGGTTTTTTCCCAGGTCAGGTTCTGGTTAGCCAGGTTGGTGATAAAGGCGGTTTGCACCACCTGGTCGCCAAGGTTAGTAAACCCACTGCCGATAAGCGATTGTGAGCCCAGCGGAGCAAGGCCGCCGCCACCGCCATTGTTACCGGTTTGGCCGTAGCTGAAACGCGCTTTCAGGTCGTAGAACAGGTTGTTGTTTACCAGGAAGCTTTCGTCTTTAATTCTCCAGGCAAAAGCAGCCGACGGGAAAAAAGCCCACTTGTTCTGCGCAGAAAGAATAGAGGAACCGTCGTAGCGGCCAGTTAAGGTGAAGAGGTACTTTTGCTTGAAGTTGTAATTAACCCGACCTGTAAACGACTCCAGGGTCTGCTTAGACAAATTACCTCCTACCGATTGTATAACCGAACCGGCATCTATGTTATAAAAGCTAAAGGCATCAGTGGAGAAATTTCTTCGCTGCATGTCGTAGCTCTCGTACCTGTCTAAAAACTGTGAGTACACAAAGGTGGCATTCAATACGTTGTCTTCATTCATCTCCAGATTGTAGTTCACAATATTGTCCCAGGTGTAAGACATCCTGTTTCTGTTGATGACCTCGGCACGCGTATTGGCAGTATTGCCACTGGTGGCTTTAGAGAACTGGCCTCTGTACTCGCCGAAGCGCGAAAACTCGAGGTTTGGTGAGAAGGTGGAGGTAAACTTCAGATTATCTGTAGGGGTAATGATCAGGGAAAGGTTACTGAGGTAATTTAAGGACTTTGTTTCAAGAATAGCATTTGCAGGCTCAAATAATGGGTTAGTTATAAATGTTTCGCCTTGTAGTGGGAAGAACAGCGGTTTTCCGTTTTCGTCGTAAGGCGTGCCGGTTGGGCGCAGCCTGTAGGCGCTCCTTAAGCCTTCGCGGCTACCCTCGTTTCGGGTAGAGAAGGAGGCGTAGTTACTGAACCCTACTGATACAAGCGACGAGAGTTTGCCGTTAATGTCGCCTCGGAGGTTCATTCTTTCGTAATCTTCGCCTTCAAATGTGCCTTTGTCTTTGGTATAGCCAACACCGAAGCCATAGGTGGTGTTATCGGAACCTCCACTAACGCCTATCGTATGGTTGGTCTGGAATCCATTTTTAAGGACCAAATCTACCCAGTCGGTATACCTGTTGTTAGCAACATTCTCCTGCTCGTTTGGCCGCAGAAAATCGTTTAGCACCACATCGTTTCTGGTAAAAGCCAGGTTTCCGGAAGCATAATTCATACCTACCACGCCATCGATGATGGAATCAATAAACTCCGGCCCATTAAACATTCTGGGAAGGTTATAAGCCTGCCGCACGCCCACGTAGTTGTCGTACTGCACCGTCATGGGGCCTTTGCTGCCGCGTTTGGTCTGGATGATGATAACCCCGTTACTGCCCCTGGAGCCGTAAATAGCCGTGGCCGAGGCATCTTTCAGCACGTCCATCCGCTCAATGTCGCTCGGGTTCAGGAAATTGATATCGTTTACAAAAATACCATCTACTACAAACAAAGGGTTCTGCCCGGCACTAAAGCCGCCCTGGTCTACTGTCTGGTTTGAGTTAATGGTATTGGAGCCCCTTATCCGGATGTTGAAACCACCGCCTGGCTTGTTGTCGGCGGACTGTATGTTAACGCCTGGCACCTGCCCCTGTATTGCCTGATAAGCATTCACTTTGTTTGTCTGCTGAATCGCCTCGGCATCCATAGTTACCACCGAGCCTGTTAAATCGCGGCGGTTCGTTTCGCCGTAGCCTACCACTACTACTTCTTTCAGAGCGGCTACATCTTGTTGCAGGGCTATGGTAAACCTGGTCTGGTTGTTAATCGGTACTTTTTGCAGGGTATAGCCTATAGAACTAATTACCAGCATACCATCTGCAGGCGCAGATAATGTAAAATTACCATCCACATCTGAAATTGTGCCCTTCGTGGTCCCTTCTACCCGTATGGCAACGCCTGGCAAGCCGCTGTTAGATCCGGCATCTGTTACTTTGCCGCTTATGGTTATGTCGTTGGCTGTGGGTGCCTGCACATACGCCAGCAAAGCCACATTGCCAAATGCAGCCGGTGTGGCAGCCGCAAATGTACAAGGCAGCATCACTCCAAAAAGAATTCGCCTACTAAATTGAAATAAGTATTTATTCTTCATAACATGATATTATTTAAGTAATAGACAGTTGAGTTATAAGTAGTAAGAGCATCTAAAAAAGCTATGATCTGTAAATGCCTGATCATATACTTATGGTGGAGTGGAAGAATAATATGCTCCTGAAAGAGCAGCATCATGTTTGGCGTACTGCTTTAGCAGCAGCAATCAGTTTTCAGGTATTTGCGACAGTAAAATTATGTAAGTTGTAGAAAAGGCAACGGCCCGGCTCTAAAACGACATCTCGAAACCAGGTACACCACGTGGAACCAAGTACCTCACCCTTGAGTACAAATCGCCCAATTAGCCTCTGGAAGGCCTTTTTCATTAGAATAATTAGTCCGGACGAGGCAGGCCATCTGTTATCAGGGTGCCTGGCTGTGGTTAAAACTTTAGAGTGTCAGGCAGGTATTTCTTAACCAAAGCCTTGTAGTAAGGCTGAAGCTCCTGCCAGTTTGGCGGCACAGGGCTTTTGGAGTATAAATCGTAAGGGTTAAAGAGCTTTACCCATTTAAACAGCTCGTGGTCGTGGCTGTCCATTAAATGCTCGTAGGCATTTTCGCGGTGTTGCGGATAAAAGGAGTGGTAGCGGAGCATGTAGAGGGCGGGCTCCGGCAGGTGGTCTTTCAGCATCTGGTACACATACTCATCGTGGCCCCACGACATGTGCACGTTTCGCAACCCGCAATTTGGCGTGTACACCCCGTACCTGGTATTGTAGCGGCTGTCGTGGTGGTCGGGGTTGTTTTCAAAAAATTCTGAGTACACTATTTTATCAGAAAAAGCACAGCCTACCGGAAAAGTATCGCCTACCACTGCCCACTGTGGCTCACCGAACAAGCATAGTACTTTTCCCATATCGTGCAGCAGCCCAACCAGCACCATCCAGTCGGGGTGCCCATCGGCGCGTATGGCTTCGGAGGTTTGCAGGAGGTGCTGCATCTGGTCCAGGTCTGTGTCGGGGTCTGAGTCATCTACCAACTGGTTCAGGAAATCGAAGGCATCCCAGATGGGCATTTCCTTTTTGTCGAACTTCAGGAACTCCTGCTCCTTTTCCCGCACAAAGTCATAGGTTTGGTACGTATGGTTCAGGAGATAAAACTCTTTTACCGTATCTCTGGCCGGTGTTTCATAATCGCGGTACTTTTCTGTGGCTTTACCCTTGGCTATTGCTTCCGGATCCGGATACCGTTGCAGTAAATCATCTTCCCATTCATCTAAGTTCTCCAGTGGGTTCTGATTACCTTGTTGAGTCGTTTTCATTAGACTAAAATTTTATTTTAACAGACAAATCTAACTAATGTTAGTTCAAGCAATTTGTATATAAATTCTATCATAACAACAGGAACAGCTAACTTTATATGCGGAAACGTTTGCGTAACAAATTGCATCTACCTACGATTTTTACTATTCCGAAACCTGCCTGCCAAACCCGGTCCTGCTCCTGAAAACCAGCCACTACTAAACCTGCCAAAGAACCAATAGCCACCAACAGATTTTTGACGCAATAATTTATAGAGGCAGAATCAAATAAAAATAATATTTTTAGACAATTACTTAGCTTGGGATTACTCGTTTAAATAATTAACAAACTGTCTTACAAGCACATAAGACACGTTTCGCGCTTTTTATGGAGAAGATAAATATTAAAAGCCTGGCAGAGGAATTGAACCTTTCGATCTCCACTGTATCGAGGGCGCTGCACGATAGCTACGAAATCAGCGCTGAAACCAAGAAGCGTGTGGTGGAGCTGGCAACAAAACTCAATTACGTACCAAACCACCACGCCAGCAGCCTCAGGAGCAAAAAGAGTAAGATGATTGCGGTGGTTATCCCGGAAGTGGCCGACAGCTTTTTTGCGCAGGCGATAAATGGCATAGAGTCCGTGGCGCAGGAGAATGGGTACCACGTGCTCATTTACCTTACGCACGAAAGCCTGCAGAAGGAGCAGGCCATTTTAAAAGACTTTCAGTGCGGAAGAGTAGATGGTGTGTTAATGTCTGTTTCGGCTGAGACGACCGGAGCCTTGCACATAAAGGAGCTCATGGCAAAAGGCATTCCCCTGGTCTTTTTCGACAGGGCCTCCGACGAAGTGGAAACCGCCAGAATAACTACAGATGATTTAAAAAGTAGCTATGCAGCCACACAACACCTGCTAGAAAGCGGCTGCCAGAAAATAGCCCTGCTCTCTGTTTCGGATTCTTTATCGATTAGCAACGAGCGAATGGCAGGTTATAAGCAGGCCCTGCTGGATCATCATCTTTCCTTTAACACTGCTGATATTGTGCTATGCACGAACAACGAGGAACAGAACCTGCAGCGCATGATTAGCCTGCTGCAGAACAGCAACCGGCCCGATGGTATTATTGCAACCGTAGAAAAGCTAACAACCAGTGTTTACCTGGCTTGCCACTCGCTGCAGTTGTCTATCCCGAACCATGTAAAGGTCATTAGCTTTTCGAACCTGCAGTCGGCGTTGCTGCTAAACCCTTCGCTCACGACCATTACGCAGCCTGCTTTTGAAATGGGCCGATCAGCGGCCACGCTTATATTTAAATCTCTGAAGAATAAAAACTTCAACCTGAAAGGAGAACGTCTTGTTATACCATCCCGGCTCGATATAAGGAGTTCGACTGTAACCTGAGGACTTCGTCGAATTAAAAATTAAAAGTGCTGGTTGTTAGGGATTTCTATTAAGTGTTTTTCGGAAAAACAGGGTGGAGGAGCAAACCTGCATGCGTCCGCGAGTTAAAAACTCGGTATCATGAAAAACCACCAGTTACGGCTGTGCATAAACTCTCGGCAGGAATAGTTTAATTAAAACGTAAACATTCCCTTGATATGTTATACACGCAAATTATTCGAATGAAAATGCCCTTCAGAAGCTTTTTAGTCTTAAACCCGCCAAGGGTCTGACTGCTTTAGGACCCTTACAGGCAGTAACATGGGCAGTTCTACTGGCTTAGAAGGCAGAACTTCTTTTGTACCTTTTGTGGCAGAAGTTTTGGCATCCATTTGCAGCACGAGTTCAGTTTGCCCTTGCTGCGAGTTCTCACCAGCAAGCTTTTAAGGAGAATTATGAAAAATAAATTCAAAAGCAACACCTTGAGCCCTTGTCGGTGATAACCCCCGACAAGGGCTCAAGGTGTTGCTTTTGTGCAGTTTGCCGTATACCCCATCTGATTAATTTTCGGGTGAAGTATCTTATTTCAGGGTGTAGTTCTGAATGGCTTTCATCTTTTCCGGAAAAGCTGAGTCTCCTTCCAGATCAGTTATTTTCAGAGTGCTTACGTCATGCGCTTCCAGGGCATGTGCAAAATATGCCGGCACGTTGGTTCCCCAGGTAACAGAGCTGTTCCGGACCGTTATGCCAGTTGCTTTGTCAAAATAAAAGCCAGATGTTCTGCCTTGTACCATGCCTTCCACATCGCTGGGGCGGCGATCATACACCCCGCCTGCGTGTGCTGTTATTTTATTGATGGTAATGTCTACCTGGTCGAAAAAGATGTTAGAAATCTTATCGGCCGACTCGCCACTCACATAAATACCATTCTCGCTCTGGCACTTAATGTTGCTGAAGTAAATGTTTTTTACCTCGCCTACGCGCCCTTCGCGCTGCCCTTTCGGGAAACGCCAGCCCGCATCTTTATGATCGCCTTTGGCCCGCCGGTAGGCCGTAACGTAAATAGGCTCGGCTTTGCCCCACCACACATCAGAGAAGAGCTTGCCTTCGATCAGCATATTCGAGAAAATAACATCAGACACAACACCTTCGTCGCGGTTTTGAATGCCTACTCCGCGGTTACTGCTCCTGATGATGCAGTTATTGAACACGACATTCCGGATGGTATCCATGTTCTCAGAGCCTATCTTAATGGCACAGGATCTGGAGGTCATGGTGCAGCCTGTAACGGTTATGTTCTCGCATACGCCAAACTCCTCGTACTCCCTTCTGTTTTTCAGGCAGATACAATCATCACCAGATTCTATGTAGCTGTTGCTGATGCGTACATTTTTGCAGTGGTCCAGGTCAATGCCATCGCTGTTCCTGACCTTCAGGCTATTGAGCAGTGTTATATCCGAAATGGCTACATCGTCGCATCCGACCAGGTGAATTGTCCAGTAAGCGGAGTTCAGGAAAGTAACACCCCTGATTCTCAGGCTCTTTCCTCCTACAATGGTCAGCAGGTGCGGGCGGGGGTCCACTACATCAAAGGGCTTCAGTTCGTAAGAGTCTTCCAGCTCGGCTCCCATAAAAGAGATACCATTGCCATCTATACTGCCACCGCCACTGATCGTGACCTGCTCCAGGTTCTCACCTCCAATCCAAATGGTGCCTTCGCCTTTGTTATCGCGGAAAGCGCTTTTGGTATAGACGTTCTCATCGCCGTTTGCCAGCACTTTGGCACCTGCCTCCACATGAAACTCTACAAAGGATTTCAGATCGAAAGGACCGGCCATAAACGTACTGCCAGCCGGAATAACAACCCGGCCCCCTCCTGCCGCCGAACAGGCATCAATAGCACGTTGTATGGCTTTGGCATCATCGGTTTTGCCGTTGCCAACAGCACCAAAATCCTTTATGTTAAATAGCTTCTGCCCCTGCAGGTTAGCGGCATTGCCTGTTGCTTCTGCCAGGGTGGTATTATGCTGATCGACCTTGCAGGAAGTTAGGAACAAACACGGAACGAGGAGGAATAATAGTAAGCTGTTGTGCATCATGATATGTTTAAGAACTAACTCTGTTTAAATGCTGATGTTGAAATCTATCTGGTGGAAAGGCCGGCCGGGCGGTTAGCTGCCTTTGCTGCCCATTTCTTATTTGGTTCATCCTGCAGAAAAATCTCCAGCTTACCGCCTTTTACCAGATCTGCGTGCCGGATGTAGCTGTTGTGGTAGCGTTTGCCATTCAGTTTCACAGCCCGGATGTAGGCAGATTGGCTGCTCTCTTTGTGGCTTATTATTTCCATTACCCGCTGGTCTGCAACCTGAACCCTTACCTGCTTAAAAAGAGGAGCTGTTAAGAGATACTGGCCAGATACCGGATCGACCGGATAGAGCCCGATGGCTGCAAAAGCATACCAGGCCGACATCTGCCCGGCATCATCATTGCCGCTCAACCCGCCGGGACCGTCGGTATACTCTTCGGCTAAAATCCGTTTTACTTCACGTTGCGTTTTCCAGGGAGAGGCGGTGTAGTTGTACAGAAATGGAATCTGGTGGCCGGGTTCGTTGCCGTGCCAGTACTCGCCCTTCAGAAAAAGACTATCCAGGGCATTTTCAAGCGGCTTTGTTCCTCCCATCAGTTTGGCAAGCCCAGGCACATCCTGCGGTACATAAAAGGTATATTGGCGGGGGGTGCCTTCGGTAATAAACGGCAGCTTTATGTCGGCATTGTAAGGTTTATACCAGGAGCCATCGGCATAGCGCCCATTCATTAACCCAACGGAGCTGTCGAATACTTGGCGGTAGTTGAGCGCCCGCTGGCTGAGCTGCTTGTAATCCTGCTCCTTGCCCAATGCTTTTGCCACCATGGCCAGGGCATAGTCGTTGTAGGCATACTCCAGTGTTCGCGATACCTGCTCCTTTTTATGGAATGCTTCCTGTACACTGTCCTCCAGCGGTATATAATTATACTTGAGGTAAGAAGGCAGGGCTCTCCTCCCCTTTCCATCCACATAATCATCCCAGCCGGGCGTATCGAAGGCATTTTGGCGCATAAGGGCATAGGCTTGTTCCACATCATATGTATTGATGCCTTTCAGGTAAGCCGAGGCGATAAAGGCTGTTCCGTGGTCGCCGATCATGGCGCCGGTGTAGCTGTTCCAGCAAGGGAAAATCGGGAGCCACTTGCCCTGTTGCCCTTTCAGAATAAAAGAACGGACAAAGTCATTTACCAGATCGGGGTTGATGACCTGCAAGAGAGGCAACTGCGCCCGGTACGTATCCCACATCGAAAAATCATCATAATAATTGGCCTCTTTTAGTTGATCGAGCTCATACTGATGCGCAAACTTAGGGTAGGTGCCGCTTACATCGTTGAACAAGCGCGGGTGCTGCATGCTGTGGTAAAGCGCGGTGTAGAATATACTTTTGTATTTTGGCGCCCCGCCGTTTACCTGTATGCGCTGCAGGGCATTTTGCCAGGCATCGGCAGAGTGCTTCCGAACCTGGTCAAAATTCCAGGCTGGTATTTCTGCTTCCAGATTTCTACGTGCTTCCGCTATGCTGCTAAACGAGGTGCCGACGCGGAGCTTTACCTGCTCTCCCGCCTTCAGGCTAAAACCGATAAATGCGCCCATGTTCTCTCTGTTACGCAGGCTGTCTGTTTTAAAAACGTGCTGGTTACTGAAGGTGCCTTTGCGGCTAAAGTCTCTGTCTACCTGAATGACGAAGTAGCCACTGAAGCCGGCAGGTTCTCCCCAACCCTGGTAAATACGGAAAGCAGGATTGTAACCCACTATTTCTTGTTTCGCTTGATCTATCTGTACAAACCCTTTCTTTTCATCGCTGTTAGGCATTACCAGCAGAAAAAGGCTGTCTGCTTTTTGCATGGTAAACTGCAACATGCTGCTCCTGGCCAGGGCTGTAAGTTCGGCTGTTAAGTTATACTGCGCCAACTGAATGCGGTAATAATCGACTGCTGCTGTTTCCTGGTCATGCGAAAACGGTGTTTCAAAATCGGCAACCCGGGTGCTGAGTTTCCCGGTTACCGGCATAAGGGTTACGCTGCCATAGTCCTGGGTGCAGGAGCCGCTGATCCAGTGTGTACCTCTGAAACCACTCAATTTAGTGTCTTTGTAATAGTAAGGCGCCACGCATTTCTCTTCGGTCGTCCGGGTTTGGGGTGTCCACTGCGTCATGCCAAACGGAACGCCTACAGCCGGAATGGTATTGGCCAGGTGCTCTGTGCCTTCGCCATGTTTTAAGGCGGCTGTGGTTGTGCTATTGGCAGTACCTACCATAGGTTGCACGTAGGGCAGCAGGTTTTCAGCTCCCTGGCCCCACAAACTAACAGGCAGCAAGAAGCAACATAGAAGATAAAGTACTCGCATAGTGGCTCAGTAATTCGGTGGTTATGTGGTGCAGGCAGCAGCAACAGGTACTACCCTTGGCTTCAAAAACCTGTTAAAGCTTCGGAAGGGCATTTTCATTAGAATAATTTGATTGCTGATTGCTTATTATTTATTGCTCAATAGCTTTATTGTTAAATAGTTAATTTGAGAAATTTTTGAGTGAGTGAATGAGCGGTTGAGTGAATAAAAAATCAGCTTTTACCTCTTAACTAATTAATTGCCCTTAACTAAGAAAGCGTTCAAAAGCTATCGGAAGGCCGTTTTCATTAGAATAATTCACATTGGCCTTCCGATCGTAAAGCTGTCATAACAAATCAGGAACTCCCACCTAAAAAATTGGAGACAATGCTTCCAGATGAGCTATTAAAGCACCTTTTCAACATTTCTAATTTTGAATTTGGCGAAGCTCCAGAGGTTTATATATAACAGGCTTTCTACAAATGTGCCGTTTGCCGAGGCTTGTAACCTACAAAACCATAGTAAATAATGTAGAGGTAGCAGAACATCGGAATCAGGAAAGAGAGCTGAAAGTTGCCGGTAAGGTCGGCGAACAAACCTTGCAAAGGAGGAACAATGGCGCCTCCTACAATGGCCATTACCAGCAGCGAAGAACCTTGGCTGGTATTAACGCCAAGGCCTTTAATGGCTAAGTCGAATATGGTTGGGAACATAATGGAGTTGAAAAGGCCAACAGCAATTACCGACCACATGGCCACAGAACCTTCTCCGAAAGTACCAATCAGCAGCAGGAGCACCACACTGCCGGCATACAGGCCAACTGTTCTGTTCGGGATGAATTGCCCCAGCAGGAGCACCACAAAGTTGATGGCTATCAGACCCAGAATAATAAGCGCTTGGTTCAGGTCGTATAGCCCGTAAACAATGGCAAAGGTCAGCACTGTTATCAGGCCCATAACGATGAACTTGTTGCTGTTATTTTTGAATTGTGCCAGCGCCACCGCACCAAAGAAACGCCCGATCATGGCTCCTCCCCAGTAAAACGCCAGGTAATGTTTTGCGTCAGCCTCCGGCAAACCGGCAATATGCGGTAGTTTAATATAGTTTATGAGTGCGCTGCCAACGGCAACTTCTCCACCCACATACATAAAAATGCAGATAATGCCCAGCACCAGGTGCCTGTGCTGCAAGGCTCCTTTGCCTGCTACAGCTATGCCACCGCCATCTGTCAGGCGAGGCAATTTGGCTACTTTTATGAAAACAGCCACCAGCAACAAAGCAACCGTCAGGCCAATGTAAGGCAGTTTAACAGAATCGGCGTTTGCCACCTGTTCGCTAACCTGGTCAAAAATAAGGTAGCCGCCAATAATGGGTGCAATGGTAGTTCCGAAGGAGTTAACAGCCTGTGTCAGGTTCATGCGGCTCGATGAGCTTTCAGGAGGCCCCAGAATGGCTACATATGGGTTAGCCGTTATCTGCAGAATGGTGATGCCGGAAGCCAGAATAAAAAGTGCCAGCAGGAAAAAGCCATAGCTATGGAAATTGGCTGCCGGAAGAAACAGGCCACAGCCGATTGCTGCCACCACCAGTCCGGCAATAATACCGTTTTTGTAACCGATCTTCATAATCGGGTCGCCTTTGGTAATCGAAAACGTAAAGTAAAGGAGCGACACAATGAAATAGGCACCAAAGAAAGCCGTTTGAATAAGCATGGCCTGCCAGTTCTGCAGCGTAAACACCTCCTGCAGCTTCGGAATAAGAATATCGTTCAGGCAGGTTATAAAGCCCCACATAAAGAACAAAACGGTAACAATAAATAGGGAACCCTTGTAATTTGCCGGTGATCCCTTTGAAGTAGCGTTGGTATCAACTGCATTTACGGCTGTACCTGATGAAATTCCTGCCATTGTGATGTAGATGTTAGTGTTGGATAATTAAAATGTTTACGTGCTCTTTCCATTAAAAAACAACCTTCTAAAGAGATCCTCCCGAATTCTTATTCAAAGGCAGTAGCTGGTAAATGGCGTAGAAATAAGCTTTTATAAAACGGACTGCACTTTTACCAAAAGAAATAATATAGAATGCTGATAATAGCTATAATACCGGCAGCCGCTATGTTAAAACCAGAGCCAGTACTAAACAGCACCTGCTCCGACACAATGGCCTTTTTATCAGCAACTCCCATTTTTGTGTTTGTATAGATGATGATTCCTAACATGATAAAAAGTGTGGCCAGGGTATAAATAGACTCTACTCCCAGGTAGCTGTACTCTTCTGAATAAATAACCCCAAGCAACAGGCAAACAAGCCCCAGTACCATAAAAAGGTAACTACTGCTCAGCAAAAACGTGGTCCTGTTGCCTGCAGGCCTCGGAAAATCCACTTTCTCGCCTTTTTCAGCAAAGCTGATAGCAGAAGCCAGCACACATAAAAAGATAAACACATAGCCTATGCGCAAAATAAACGGCATGTCGGGGTAAAGAATCTTAATAAGAATACCTGCCGGAATGGTAACGATAGCAGTCCAGAGAGCGGCGTTTTGGGTCATCTGTTTCCAGAACAGGCCCATGGCGAACACTACAATGGTGCCTGGGTAAATATAACCTGTGTACTCCTGAATGTACTGATACACCTGGTCCAGCGTCTGCAGTTGCGGGGCCACAATAGCGGCAATGGTTAAGGCCAGTACAGCCACCAGCCTGCCTACTCCCACCAACTCGCGGTTACTAGCCTGGGGTTTAAAAAAGCCCTTGTAAATATCCATGGTGAAGATGGTGGAGGTACTGTTGATGATGGAGGCTAACGAAGACACAACAGCTGCGGCTAAGGCGGCAAAGGCAAGCCCCCGCACCCCCGATGGCACAAAGTTCTTCAGCAGCCAGGGGTACGCCTCATCCGATTTACCGATGGTACCGATCACATCCAGGGGTCTACCTAAAAGGGTAGAAAGCTCTTCTGCGCTGAAGTCGTTAAAGAGCACATGTGCCGTAATACCCGGAATAACCACTATAAGCGGAATCAGAATTTTGAGGTAGCCGGCAAACAGGAGTCCTCTTTTGGCTTCGTTAATGCTTTTGGCTGCCAGTCCTTTTTGAATAATAAACTGGTTGAAGCCCCAGAAGCCAAGGTTGGTAAGCCACATGCTACCTAGTATCACAGCGAGGCCCGGCAAATCCTGGAAGGCATCTTTTGTGCCCCCGGCTCCATCTGGCACGCTGATCTGCCCCTGTGGTATCACCATTACAAAATGGTCTCTGGCGCGTTCATAAATATTCGCAAAACCGGCAAACACACCCTCACCGCCGCCTACAACATCCAGCGCAACAAAGGTGGTAACCAACCCGCCTCCTACTAAAAAAATAACCTGCACCACATCTGTCCAGGCTACAGCTACCATACCACCATATATAGAATAGATACCTGAAAACACCAATAAGCCTATGATGCCATAAACCAGCGGCACATCCATTATTTTCTCGAGGGCAAGTGCACCCAGGTAACTCACCGAAGTTAGGTTTACAAACACGTACACCAAAAGCCAGAAAACAGCAAAAGCGGTGCTAACGCCTTTGTTGTAGCGCAGCTTCAGGAACTGCGGCATGGTATAAATGCCTTTATCAATGAAAACGGGTAAGAAATATTTTGCCACAATAATGAGTGCAATGGCTGCTACCCATTCGTAGGCAGCTATGCCAAGCCCAATGGCAAAGCCAGAACCCGACATGGCAATAAAGTGCTCTGCAGAAATATTGGCAGCAATAAGCGAGGCTCCAATGGCCCACCACGTCAGCGATTTATCAGCCAGGAAATACTCTTGTGCCGTTTTCTGCACCCCCTTTTTTGTTCTGGATACCCATAGCCCAATCGTGACGATTACCAATGCATATAAAATGAAAATAACATAATCTAGCGTAGAAAAAGTGGAGGTCATAAGGTGAGGGTTAGGTAACTAGTGTAGCTGCGGAATAGTTTTATGGTCTGAAAATTCAAAAAACTTAATCGTTTTAGTTAATTTACAAAACTCACAACTGATCGTTAGTTAAAGGTGACTATTTTTCTTCGCCTTTCAGGCTTACCTGAAGCAGAAAATTTGCGAAAACGTTTTCGTAAATAGGTCGTTTTTTTCTTCTGCTGATTGCCCTGCACTTGCTGCCCCGGCTCCAACGGCAAGAAGCTTGTTTACAGCTTTTTCATGTATGCTCCTGGTGCTGAGCGCAGAAGCAAAGAGAGTGACAGGCACCGGCTTTTCACAAAGAAAATATCTCCTGCATCGGCTGCCATTTTTCTCCTTGCTTGGTGCCTGGCAGCGCCTGCTGGTATTTCCACATCAGCGTTTCCCATTCCTGCACTTTTGGGTTGGCGGTATCCATTTCATTCTTCTTCTCAAAACTAAATTCCTCGTTCACCTCCATTACCATAAACAAGCGGTTTGCCCATCGGTAAATTTGCATGTTCGTTACTCCTGCTGCGGTGATGCTCTGCTCTATTTCGGGCCAGATTTTTTTGTGATGCTCTTCGTACTCTGCTATTAAAGCAGGATCATCTTTAAGGTCTAATGCAAAGCAATATCGTGGCATGTCTGTTCGGTTTAAATTATATTTTCTCGCTCCTGACGCAGGTACTCCCGGCTTAAATTATTCTAATGAAAATGGCCTCCGGAAGCTTTTAAGTGCTTTTCAGGCCAAGGCTTATTCCTCTAAGCACCTGTTATCTTAAATCGGCAAAAGTAGCTCATGTGAAAATTGGTGCGCAACTACTGTTATCGGCCCTAAGCTTACCGCCTGTTTAACAATAACTACAACCGTACACCTGAGTTAGCTGCAAAAAAGCGCAATAGCAGCACTTACTCAGTTAAAATAAGCTCAAAAAGATACAGAATATGTCTATTTAAGCCAAATAAACCTGAACAAAAATGTAAAAAACCGCAAAAACGCGCACAAGCAGAGCAGTTGCTTTGGAAATAGCAACGTCAGGTTCTTATTAAATAAGGTTATAAGGGGATTTTATTCGGGCCATAACCGGCAGGATGTTGCACACAGGCAGTTAACCCTTGCATGTTTTAAGAGCGGCACCTGGAAAAGAAGATTGTTAACACAGCTCACTGCTTCGCTTTACACCTCAGTATACCGCCCCTTGACAGCGTGTATCATACAGTATAAAGACATTAAGGTCAGTTAATGAGAGGTCTTATGAAATAACAAAGGCTAAATAATCAGCACGAATGAGAACGCTCACGCCACCATAATTTTTAATTTAATAAGCACGAGTTTGTACGGGAGCAAAAAAAATCAGGAAATAACTGCGACAAACTTATCTACTGCCTTTTTTGTGGCTCCCGGCCTGCCTGCCAAAAAATTAAATAGCAAAATGCCACAGCTGGCGCAGGCAATGCCGGCCAGCACATCGACCACATAGTGGTGCGAACTATATACGGCAGCAAACCAAATACCCACGGTAATAATACTAAACACACTTTTCATCAACAGTCCTAATCGGTTTTTGAGCGCATAGTACAGCACCAGCAGCGGGTACGAGGAGTGCAACGAGGGCATAGCGGCAAACACATTCGAGCTTTTGGCATACAAACCCTGAAAAATCTCTACACCGAAAAAAACATCGAACCGCGATAAGCCTGCCGTGTTACCGGGAGTAGCTGCCACAAACTCGAAACCAAATTGCTGCACATACCAGGGTGGAGCAGCCGGGTACAGGTAATACACGACAAAGCCCAGCAGGTTTATAAGCAGAAAAGTGAGTGAAAAATAAACGAACTGCCTCCTATTCCTGAAAAACAGAAACACGGCAAAACCCAGCGGCACCGGAACCCAGGTCAGGTAGAAGAGCCCGCTCATAACATCTAAAAACGTATGGCTGTGCAGCAGCCAGTACTCGTTCGGGGTTAGCCGCAGCGTGCCACTCCCGATACCGAAAATGGCTTTCTCTGCATTGTACAGGCTCTCGATGTGCACTGCATTAAACCAGTAGTTCGGAAAGGCTTTCATGTAATCGAACAGCACCCAGAACACAATGAATGAGGAGAAGCCGATAAGCAGCTTACGCGTAATCGGCGAAAGAAAAAACAGGACGCTGGCCAGCCCCACCAGCACCAGTTGATCGGTTTTGAAGCCCACCAGCACATATGACAGCAGCAGGTAACTCACCGACATTCCCGCCAGCACCAGCACACTTTTAACTGTTATTCCTTTTTGCTCCTCTACCAGCGTGGTTGTAGCAGGCATATTATTTCTTTTCAAAATCAGACCCAAAAACTTTATCCCACAAAGCCGAACTTACGCCATAGCCCTTGTTGGCATCGGCGTAGTGGTGCAGCATGTGGTGTTTCTTTAATTTCTTCCAGAAGTTACTTTTAAATTGGAAGTGGTGCAACGCATAGTGCGAAATATCATAAAATAAATAGCCAGCCAGAAAAGCCGCAAAAAAAGCCTGCAGCGCCCCACCAGATAGCACCAGCGAAAACAGCAGGTACAGTGTAGCGGCCATCGGAATGCTGGCCGAAGGAGGCATCACCAGCCGTTTGGTGTCGTTTGGGTAATCGTGGTGCACGCCATGGAAAATAAAGTGCAGCCGCAGCCCCCATTTGGAGGAAGGCACAAAATGGAATACAAAGCGATGCAACACATATTCTGCCAGCGTCCAGACGAGCAAACCGAGCAGCGCATAGCCGGCAAAAGCAATCCAACTTAAATGCTGCACCGCCATTGCCTGCCAGCACAGAAACAAAATAAACGGCACATAAATAAAGAGTGGCACCGAAAAGTGCACTTTCGAGAGCGCCTCCATCCAGTTATGCTTAAACATCCTGACAGACTCTTCTGAGTTAGAGACATAGTTCTTTTTCATGTTTCTTTCTGAGTTAAGTGTTACACATTTTTAATCTGCTACAGCAACTACTCCTGTTATTTTCCTCTCCTGCAGCTTGCAAAAGTATTGTTCTCTTTTAGGTCTGGCACAAAAGCGGGCTGCCTCTTCTCCTTTTCCTCATAAATAAGGTTGTTTAGCGGGTACAGAAAAATCAGCAGGAACATGGTGCAGCTGCTGAACTCTATCAGCTCGGCTCTTTTGCCGGATGGGCACAACCACGCCAAGCCTAGAAAAACCAAGAAGAAAAACACCTGGTAGAGCTTCGGTACTGCCACTCCCGCCACTTTATCGGTAAAGTTTTTTAGGGCAGCCGACTGGCTATAAGCGATCGGGAACGCGATCAGGTACAGCAGGATGGCAACCATCAGCAGTTTTGAAAACACGAGCTTGTTTATCTTGGTGCCGTTTACCACCATGTTATGCAGGTTGGTTTCTTGCTGGGAGTTATGGGCGTTAAAAAACGCAGTGCTTTCGATGTTAAAAATGCGTTGCCCCCAGCTAATTTCCTCGCCTGCGCCAAACAGAGCCAGCACCCCGATCAGGAGCAGCGTGAGCCTGAATAACCTGGGTTTGTGGTTAGAAAGCCGGAAGTACCTGTAAAACATACTGCCACTTACTGCCACTAACGCCAGCACCGTCAGCCACTCTATAAAGCCATCTTCTACCACGTATACCTGCTCAAACCACTCTATGTTAACACGCGATTCGGTAACGCCAAAAACAACACAGAGTGCTACAAAAATCAATACACTTATCTCCAGATAGCTGGATGGCAAATACTTATCTTTCATTCGTTTAGTTTTAAAAATTGAGGTTAATAAATAGGACGGATACAAGAATCAGGCACTGCTATAGCGGCAGGTTATACAACTAAGCGGCGCAGACAGGTATTGCTGCTATCGGTAAGCTAGTTAGCTTACTCACAGAAAGTTCAGTTGTGGCAAAAAGGAGTTGTTAAACCAGGTTAGCAAGCCTTGGCGCAAAATGCTTCAGAAAAGTTCGGAAGGGCATTTTCATTAGAATAATTAGTTGGTAGTTATATTGTTGAGTTGCGTGATGGTTAAATGGCTGACTTAAGTGCACATTTAAATGTTCTGTTAGTCAGCAACAGGAAGTTCAACGTCAAGGTTTAAAGCGTTCGGTTACTGGTTTGCCTGTGGCTGCAT
Source organism: Pontibacter qinzhouensis (assembly GCF_008017455.1). Lineage (GTDB taxonomy): Bacteria > Bacteroidota > Bacteroidia > Cytophagales > Hymenobacteraceae > Pontibacter > Pontibacter qinzhouensis. Next base: position 27,286 of record NZ_VRTY01000062.1, read on the forward strand.
TTTTGCCACGCAGTTCTACATATAGAACGTTCGGCACCCAGAAGGTACCTCCTTCTACACGTACAAACACGCGCTCCAGCACAGCCTCCTGCCCGTTTATTTTGGCATACACATGGTAGTTGCCATCTTTAGCCTTCCGGAGGTGAAGCGCAAGCTTGTTATAACATACAAATTTGAGCTCGTAGTTGTCCTTCGCTAATTTTTTAGTGTTCAAGCCATAGGCGAACTTTTTTTGCACATAATTCAGTTCTTTTCGCTCTCCTCCTTCGGCGTATCTAATCCAGAACACATGCACGGGCTCCTCCTCGTTCAGCACACCTTTGGCAGACTGGTTCAGCTCATACACTACGGTATTGGCGTTGGGGTCGCGCTGCACATAATAGAGCATGTTTTTTACCTTCGGAACCGGCAATGTGTCCTGTGGTATTTCAGGGGAGGCAGGCGCTGCCTGTAACCTTGCTAAACTGATAAAGGCCAGCACCAACACCAGCACCAGCACCAGCACCAATTTTACACTTCTGTTTTTCACTTTCCGGAAATAGCGAGCTCCTTTTGCTCGATTGCTTTTTTTGAATCACGTAACCTGTTTATGGCAGTAATGTTGGTCATAACAGCCATAATAGCTATCGGTATGGTAAACACCGACATGGTTTCGAACACCTGGAAGTTCGTTCCTGGGAAATACGCTTTGTAGTCTGGACCTATAATACCGTAGGTAATGCCGCAGGCAATGCCGGAGATGCCTATCAGCACCACCCGCTCCGGCCGTTGCATCAGGCCGCCTTTGCACTCTACGCCTAAACCTTCGGCACGCGCCCGGGTGTAGCTCACCATCATAGAACCGATAAGGGCCACAAACGCGAACAGCGAACTAAGCAAGTAATGGTGGGCAATAAGGTAATAGCAGATACCCATAAACATGATCATTTCGCTGTAGCGGTCCAGCACGGAGTCGTACATGGCCCCGAACGTCGATTTCATGTTGCCCAGGCGCGCCACCTGCCCGTCGAGCATATCGAAAAGACCGGCAAACAACACCAGCGCCCCGGCCCAGCCCACATATTCCAGCTCACCACGGTTGGTTCGCTCGCCACCTATTATGAACACAGCCGCCACACCCATGTTCAGGATAAGCCCTGTAGTGGTAACAGCATTGGGCGTAAAACCAATGCGGATCAGGAACCGCACAATCGGGTTAATTACCTTGTAAATTCCCAATTGCAGTGTATCGCGTAGTGTTTGCTTGCTCATACCTTTATTGCCAATGTTCTAAAAATCAAACTTGAACCTGCCTCTTATACCAATTTCAGAAACATTCGGATGCTCCAGGTAAGAAAATCGTCTTACAACGTCTACCCTGAAAAAGTTGAAAATATTGCCGACCCCCACACTTGCCTCTACATAAGGCTTTCTTTCGAGGGTATAGGTAATCGGAACACCTGCCGCATCTACGGGGAACTGCAGTAGCTCCGGGTTATTTTGAGGCAGGTTTTCGTCGCGCACCTGTCCGTACAACACCTTTACAGTAGCAAACTCCCGCAGCCGTGTTTTCTTGACCAGCGGTATTTTGTTAAAGATAAACCCGTTAAAGCAATGGTCTATGTTCACGCTGGCATACTGGTCGCTCACAAACTCCAGAAAGTTCATCAGGTTGTAAGACTGAATCTGGTAAGAGTACGTTTGGTTGGCCCTATGAATAGACAGCAGCGGGAATGGCACCTGCCCGAACAGGTAACCACCTTCCAGCACCACATCGGAGTAACCCAACTGCGACAGAAACACCCGCTTGTATATATTCAGGTTTAGCTGCTGGTAATCGTACTGCCCGTTAAACAGGTCTTTAAAACCGGCAGATGCCCGCAAGGTGAACACCGGATAACGATTAGCGACCGGCGTACGGTACACCTTGCCCTGAAAAAACTGCTCGCCCGGAGCCCAGCGCAGCTCCAGTTGTGCCTCCGAAGTTGTCAGGTTGTTCATCAGGCTCGTGCTCTCTTCCCCGTCTTCTGTGGAGGCCACCCGCTGGTACTGCAGCGTACCGGCCGGCGACTGCCGCCAGTTCCGGAAACCGATGCGGTAAGAGAAGTGGTTCTCGAACTCGTGCAGGTAATCGATGTTATAGGTTTCGTTGTAGAGCCACTTGTCGTTGTTGCCGCGCTTAAACGAGAGCAGGAAATTGTCTTCCTGCACAAACTGCAGGTCCTGGCCCGGAATTTTAGTATCGCGCTGGTAATTGGCCCTTATAGCCCGCACCGGAAATTCAAAGATAGACCGGTTGGTGAGGGAATAGGTGCCACCCAGGTAATATTTCCATTTCTCGTCTTTAAACCCGTAGGCAGCATACGTGTCGAGCATTATTTTCTTGCTGAAGGTAGTAGTGGTTCTGCCGCCAAACCGCAGCCTGAAACCCTCCACCGGGTTAAAGCTGTAAAAGGCATTGAGGGGACCTATTTCTACATTTGGCCCCAGCCGCTTATAACCTGCAACGAGTGCTGTGGCCCAGTCCATGGTTCGTTTAAAGGAGCGCAGGTTCGTCAGGCTATCGATGTTGGTGTAGGTGTTGGCCTCTACTGCTGTTAACGCCTGGTGCCGGTTTGCCACCCAAAAGCTCTCTGCCAGGTTGGCTGCCTGCTCCTGCCGCACTACCCGCTCTCCTTCGTAAGTAGGGTCCGGGGCAGGCTCATTTATCTTATAATCGCGGTACGACACAGTGCGTTCGCCGTAAAAACCGGCATCGCTGTTTCGGGTCAGGCCAAAGTCGGCTTGCAGCTCGCTCTTGCTCAAATGGAAACGCCCGTCTCCGTTGGGTTCAAAATCGAGGTTCACGCGCAGGTCTTTCACCCAGTTTATGCTCACGGTTTTGTCTACAAACATCTCTGCCCGCTGCACGGCATACTTGCCATCTATGGTTACGAACAGCTTGCCCGTAAACAGAAACGAAGTAGGGTTACGCGGAATAAACGATAGCTCCGCCAGCTGCTGACCGGTTTCTGTAGTAACAGTATCAGTTAGCCAGTACTTGTAGAACGTGGGCGCCAGGTTAGCGATCGGGCTCAGGAACTGGTTCGTAACAATGGTAATATTATCCTGGTAAATATCGATGTCCTGGTAAATATTTTTTACAAAAGCGCCTACTCCTTTGGTATCCACAAACTCTCCGAAGTCTACTTTCTTTTCGGCCTGCACAATGGTTTTATGCGTTTCGGGGTTCTTGCGAAGGTAATGCTCTGTTAGCTCCTCCTGCATAAAAAAGGGCAGCAGCGCCTTGCCTTGCACCACGGTTGTGTCGAGGTTATCGGTTACAAAGCCGTAGGGGCGCAGCAGTGGGTTCCGCTTAAATTTCTCTGGCGTGTTGGTGAGCGAGAGTTGCGTTTTCTCGTACTGCTGGTACTGCACAAAGTCGTAATGCTGCGGCCGGTTCTGCTCCCGGTGCGCCACAATTTCCCTGATCAGGTCTACGGCGGGGTTGTTTTTGTTGCTGTACTTCACCTTTCGGCGGTCGCCGGTTACCACTACCTCTTTCAGTTGCCGGGCATCAGAACCAAGCTTCAGGTTAATTACCTGCTCCTGCCCCGGCTTTACCGGCATGGTTACCGATTTGTAGCCAACATACGAGAACGTAACTTTATCTACCTGCTGGTTTGTGCGCAGCACAAAATTACCATCGAGGTCGGTGCTGGTGCCAGTGCTGGTGCCCGGAAAGAAAACCGACACCCCAATAAGAGTTTCGCCTGATTGAGCATCTGTTACGGTTCCTTTTACGGAGGTGCCCGGCATTTGTGCCATGGCTGATACTGCACTTAACAGGAGGCAAAGCGCCAGGTAAACTAACTTTGTTAATTTAAAATCAGACGTGTATATATTCTTACTTGAATACATAACTTTTTTGGATTGTATAGTTATAGAAAAAGCCGACTGCCACTGCGGTAGCCACTTTCGAAATAATGTAAGTCAGGCCGGCGAACTGTGTAAGCACATACACGCCAGCGGTGTTTAGCAGAAAACTGCCGTTCCAGACGATAAAGTATTTCAGGAGCTGCGTCGGCACTTTGCCGGCTCCGGCTGCAAAAACCCATTTCCGGCCCAGCAGAAAATGCGTGAGGCCACCGGTAACGGTACCCATTGCGGTGGCAGCCATATACCACCATCCTGCCAGCTCCACGGCTACTATCGTAACCAGAAAATCGATGGCAGAGGCAATAAGGGAGGCTGTTTGCGCCTTTAGGAAGGTAAACATTCGGAAATGAGGCTTAGTAGTTCAGGTTCTAATTATCAGGCAGTGAGGGAGCAACTGGTGCTCCGCTAGTGGCTCATGTGGGCTAAAAAACGACAGGCCTGTTACTGGCCCTGGCTATTAAAGGTAGCATCTTGTTTGAGGGAGCTCTTGCGGAGCCCGTTGTTCTTCTGTTCTTTTAAGTTATGCCGACAGCCTTGACTAATTTTGAGCCAAAACTCTTCGGAAGGCCCTTTTCATTAGAATAATTGACAGAGCTGCGCCACTTTAAAAGTAGAAAGTAAGCTTACTAAGGTAATTTTTACCCTGAAAGCCTTGCATGTTTTTTACTAAAATTCCTTTGGAAGGCCATTTTTATTTAAATAATTCTTTTTCATAATTTTATGGATTTCAGGTAGTACAGGAGCTAGGATTATTTTCAAATAAAGGCACTACAGTTATTATCACAACTTCAATTTTGCTACTACTCCAGGCAATTTTCAACAGCTAAGCTTACATGTATGCTACAGAGCAGTTGGTGCTAGGTACAGGTAAAGTTGCAGCAACAGGTTGGTGTAAACGCCTGCCACCACATCGTCGAGCATTACGCCCCAGCCACCTTCTACGCGTTCCAGTCGCCTGATTAGCAACGGTTTGGCAATATCAAAAAAACGAAACAGGACCAAGGCTGCTACAATATAGCCAAGCGTAACCGGCAGAAACAACAGGCTGATGCCCATGCCCGCCACTTCGTCTATCACTACTTTTTTATCGTCTTTACCCCAGAGTGGTTCCACGGCTCCGGCAGACCAGATGCCCAGCGCCGTAACAACCAACAACAGAAGTGGCTGCCAGCTCACCAACTGGCCTCCGCCAGCCCGGAACACAAAATACCAGCAAATACAGGTGGCCACAGCAGCTACTGTGCCTCCCCCCTTGCCTATGTACCCGATGCCCAGGCTGGTGGAAACTAGTTTGTGTACTCTAATCATACTCTTGTTACTGAATTGCCTCTACCAGATCCTGGTAATAATCCAGGCCGAGGTGCGTAATCAGGTCTTCGCCCATCATGTGGCGGAGCGTGTTCTGCAGTTTAATCAGCTGTTTAAAGATGTCGTGCTCCGGACGCAGCCCCTCCGCTGTTTGCGGCGACTTGTAGTAAAACGACAGCCACTCCTGAATTCCCGTCATGCCGGCACGTTGCGCCAGGTCCGTGAACAAGGCCAGGTCCAGCACAATAGGTGCAGCCAGAATAGAGTCGCGGCACAGGAAGTTAATCTTGATCTGCATCTTGTAACCCAACCAGCCAAAGATATCGATGTTGTCCCAGCTCTCTTTGTTATCGCCGTGAGGTGGGTAGTAATTGATGCGTACTTTGTGGTAGATGTCGCCGTAGAGCTCCGGGTTGTCTTCGGGCCGCAGAATATCTTCCAGCACCCCCAGCTTCGATACTTCTTTTGTCTTGAAGTTGTCAGGGTCGTCGAGCACCAGGCCATCGCGGTTACCCAGAATATTAGACGAGAACCAACCGTTAATACCCAGTGCCCTTGCCTGCAGACCAGGAGCCAGAATGGTTTTCATGAGTGTCTGGCCGGTTTTAAAATCTTTACCAGAAATAGCGACACCTTTTATTTTAGCCAGCTCTACCAGGGCCGGAATATCTACTGTCAGGTTTGGAGCGCCGTTGGCAAACGGAATACCGCTTTTAATAGCAGCATAAGCATAGATCATGCTCGGCGATATGCGCGGGTCGTTGTTACGCAGGCCTTCTTCAAAGTTCTCGATGGTGGCATGTACCTCGCTAGGCTCAGTGTACACTTCCGTAGAACCACACCAAACAACTACCAGGCGATCGCAGCCGTTTTCTTCTTTAAAGTTGAGCATGTCGTTTACCAGTGCTTCGGCCAGCTCAGTTTTAGTAGCTGCATCCTTTACATTGGTAGCCACCAGGTTTTTAGCGTAAGCGTGGTCAAATACAGCTTTCATAGGCTTAATAGCCTCTAATTCGGGCTTAATTGCAAAAAGCAGGCCCGGCTCCAGCACTTTGGCGTTCACAGCTGCTTCATATACATTGTCTTCATACACATCCCAGCCACCGAACACGATGTCGTTCAGGTTCGCCAGGGGTACGAAATCCTTTATAAGCGGATAGCGGTTTTCGGTTCGTTTACCTAACCGGATGTTGCCCATTTGAGTAAGCGACCCTACTGGTTGCGCAAATCCTTTTCTGATAGCCTCTACACCAGCTATAAATGTAGTTGCCACTGCTCCCAGCCCTGGGACCAGGATTCCGAGTTTTCCCTCGGCTTTTTTCACGTGATATTCCATAATGTTACCTCGTATCAAATAATTATTAAAATTCTTTTAAAGCCATTTGTTGTCTTTGTACCACTGCAGCGTCTGGGCAAGGCCTCTTTCAAGGTCGTACTCCGGCACAAAGCCAAGATCCTGCCTGATGCGCTCTATGCTGCAGTTCCAGTTCTCGGCTGCCAGCTCACTGAGTTTCTCTTTGTTAAGGGCTGGCATTTTGCTAGATGTGGCATAAGCAGCCTCCAGCAGGTTGGCTACCAGGGTTATCACGCCCAGCGGCACATGCACCTTCACCGATTTTTTGCCCAGAATGCGCTTAGTTATGGTTGCCAGGGCATAACGGTCGTAGCTGTTCCCATCAGACACGTTGTAGCTGGTATGGCTCTTGGCGGCTCCCAGGGCCTGCATAACTGCTTTTGCCAGGTCTTTTACATACACAAAGCTGAGCCACTGCGGCTTGTTGCTGATGTAGGGCTCCAGCCCCAGGTTCAGCGTTTTCAGTACAATAAAAATATCTTTCTCGCGCGGGCCATACACGGCAGTGGGTCGGAGCACCACCAGCGGCAGTTCCTCTATTTCGGCCAGGTACTTTTCGGCTACCAGTTTGCTTCTGCCATACGCGGTTACCGGCATAGCATTGCTCTGATCTTGAATAGGCAAAGGTGCTTCGTAAACAGTTGGACCCAATGCTGCCAGGCTGCTGATGAACACGAACTTTTTGAGCGGAATGGCAGCCGCTGCGGCCGCTACACCCAGGTTTCTGGTAAAGTCGGCGTTTATGCGTTCGTACTCCTGCGCCAGTTTGGCTTTGGTGGTGCCGGCTGCATGAATAATGTAGGTGTACTGCTTTTCTTCCAGCTCTTTTTGAAGGCTCGCCACATTGGCATAATCGAGGGTAGTGTACTGAATGGCAAAGGGTGACAGGTGAGCGACCATACTACCGGGGCGTATGGCGGCAAATACCTCCAGCCCGGCCTGCACGGCTGCCTCCACTATGTGGTAGCCTACAAAGCCACTGGCTCCTGTTATCAGTACACGTTCTTTCATAGCGCCTTCTCGTAAATTCTGTATCTTTTGTAAGGTTTGGCTGCCATGTTGAGCAAGCCCTGGTTCATGAGCACGTTGTTCTCCAGTATCCAGGAGGCTTCGGCCATCTGCATGTGCTTCTCGCGGTACTTCTGCATGGCTGCGCCATAAAACACGGCCTCAATACCCAGCTTGCGGTAACCTTCTACAACACCCAGAGCCAGAATGCGCACTGCGTTAATTTTCTTGCGAAGCAGCAACAGCTTAAAAATACCTGTTGGCAACAAGCGGCCTTTCTTGATCTTTTTCTGAATCTGGTTAATATCCGGTATTGCCAGCGAGAACCCGATCATTTTGCCGTTGTGCTCGGCTACCAGGCAAAAATCCGGGTCTACGATCAGTTTCAGGTCTTTTGCCAGGTAATCGAATTCCTTTGGGGTCATGGGCACGAAGCCCAGATTTTTATCCCAGGCAGAGTTGTAGATCTCTCTTAAATTAGCGGCTTCTTCTTTGTAGTTTTTCAGGTTAATCGGCCTGATGGTAATGCTCTTATTTTCCAGCCTTTTTCTGATAACCTGTGATAACTTGTAAGGCTTATCGTTGAAGTTTTCTGCCAGGAACTGGTAGGCCAGCAGGTCTACCTTTTTCTGAAACCCGAGTTGCTCCAGCAACTGCACGTAGTACCTGTAGTTATAGGGCATCATGGCCATAGGCGAACTGTCGAAGCCTTCTATCAACAGGCCGCAGCTTTCGTTTGTAGAAAAATTAACCGGCCCGATCATGGTTTTTGCGCCCTTACCCAACAGCCACTCATGCACCCTCTGAAACAGCATGTCTGCCACTTCGCCATCGCTAATGCAATCGAAAAAACCGAAGAAGCCATCTTGCGTGTGGTTAAAGGCGTTGTGGTTGTTATTCATAATAGCCGCCACCCGACCTACCACCACTCTGTTATCATAAGCCAGGAAAAGCTGCAGCGATGAGTGCTCATGAAAAGGATGTTTGCCTGGTGTTAGCAGGTCGCGCTGTGCAATAAAAAGCTCCGGCACGTAGTACGGGTCGTTTTTGTACAACTCATGCGGAAAGTCGATAAAGGCTCCCAGCTGCTGCTTTGTCTCAACAGGCACTATTTGTTTCATATGCTGCTGCGTTGGTATCTACTCCACACAATTTAAAGGCACTGGCAATTTTAGTTACTGCTTCCTCGATCTGGCTGAAGGTATGCGTGGCCATAACAGACAGGCGGATGAGCGTAGAGTTGGCAGGCACGGCAGGTGCCACCACCGGGTTCACGAAAATGCCGTTGTCCTGCAGCATTTTGGTTACCTGAAAAGTTTTATCGTTGTCGCGGATGTAAATAGGTATAATCGGGGTTTCGGTTGGCCCCAGATCCAGCCCCTCCTCGCGCAGGAGTTGGGTAGCATAGCGGGTATTGGCCCACAACTGCTCTATGCGCTCCGGCTCCGATTGTATAATATCTAGTGCCGCAATAGTGCTTGCCACCGAGGAAGGCGACATGCTGGCACTGAAAATAAGCGAGCGGGCATGGTGCTTCAGGTAGTTAATGGTATCGTAATCGCTGGCAATAAAGCCGCCCAAGGAGGCAAGCGACTTACTGAAAGTGCCCATTATCAGGTCTACCTGGTCGGTTAAGTTAAAGTGGGCTGCTGTTCCGGCACCCTGATCGCCCAGCACCCCCAGGCCATGCGCATCGTCTACCATAATGCTGCCGCCATACAGCTCGGCCAGCGCCACAAGTTCCGGCAATTTCACAATATCACCTTCCATACTGAAAACGCCATCTACCACGATCAGCTTTATGGCATCGGCTGGCAATTTTCGCAGCTTCTGTTCCAGGTCCTGCATGTCGTTGTGGCGGTACTTTATAACTTTAGAGAAAGAGAGCCTGCTCCCGTCTATTATAGAGGCGTGGTTATACTCATCGAGCAAAATATAGTCGTTACGGCCGGTAAGGCTAGAAATAACACCCAGGTTAACCTGAAAGCCCGTGCTGAAAACCAGCGCCGCATCTTTTTTCACATAGTCTGCCAGCCTGTTTTCGAGTTCTATATGAATGTCGAGGGTGCCGTTTAAGAACCTGGAACCGGCACAGCCTGTACCATACACTTCTATGGCTTTGGTGGCGGCTTCTTTCACCTTCGGATGGTTTGTAAGACCCAGATAGGCATTTGAGCCAAACATGAGAACTTTTTTCCCCTGAATAATTACCTCAGTATCCTGCGCAGACGATATCGATCTGAAGTAAGGATAGGCACCCTGAGCCATTGCCCTCTCTCCTGCCTGGTAGGCAGCACTCTTTTCACGGGCTAGGATTTTATTGCGTAGTATATTACCCATCTGTTAAAAAAGTCTTATATAATATATAATTATCTATAATAAAGATAATTAGTATAATTTAATTTGATAATAATTTATTTAAATTCTTTTAGAATAGATTGTTATCTTTTAGCATCTAATTTTTAGTTCGAAACAAAAAGAACTAAAAAAACAAAATAAAAAGGAATGCGATCCCCCTTTTACAATTTTGCTTTTTGTGTTATAGAAACAATCAGCCTAAAACAAATTTCAATCGTTCTGTTGCGCTTTTAGCCCCTGCATCAGAATATTATTAATTACCTCCATCCTGCTTTCTAAATCTGCGAATTTGTTCTCGACCAGCAGGCCCACCTCCAGCCCTCTAAAGGCGCACACCATAGCAAAGGCTATAACGTCTATATCTTCTGCAGCGTATTTTGCGAACTCCCCTTTTTCAAGGCCAAATTTTAGAATGTTCCGCACCAGGTTTATTTCTCTTAACTCGTAGCGCTTGTTCAGGTCCATCAGGCGCTG
>NZ_VRTY01000063.1 GCF_008017455.1 Pontibacter qinzhouensis
AGGTCGAGGCCATGGTAGAGTAGCGGAGAGCCACGTTCTGTCCAGAGTTCTTTATAAACCTTGGCAGATTTCGGGGCGCGAAACGGGGCAATAATGCCGTTTATTAAAGCAAAGCGCTGTACCAGGGGTATATCAATCACACGCTTGTCCATCAGGAACTCGCGCAGGTACTTTCTTACATCGGGTGTGTTAGGAGTATCTGGCGTACCTAAGTTTACCAGCAGTACGCCAATTTTCCCTGTCGATTTTTTACTCATAAAATCTTTAACTGATTTCCGGGTGCAAAGATACAAACTAGAACCCGTTAGTTGTTGATATTATCTATCTATGGCTTATAGGAATTTTGAATAAGAGATTTTTTGAATTTTGAATAAGGGAATGAATGATTGAGAGAATGCGTGATGAAATATTGGAATACTAAAGCGGTAACTGTAGGTAGTGGAAACCTGTTTTCAAAAGATAATCTGATGTACGTTCTCACTAGTCACTGCTCTTTCAGTTAAAAAGACCATAAATCTCTCATTTTCCCTGAATCCACTCCTTCACTCATTCAAAACTCACAATTCATAATTAATTCACCCACAAGGATTCTACGTAAAAAAGAAGTACTTTTGCAACCTCAAATTTAAACGCATGTCAGAAACTCCTCATAAAGCCGGTTTTGTTAGTATAGTGGGTAAGCCGAACGTTGGCAAATCTACGCTGATGAATGCTTTGGTGGGCGAAAAGCTCTCCATCATTACATCAAAAGCCCAGACTACGCGGCACCGCATTATGGGGATTCTCAACGGCGACGATTTCCAGATTGTGTACTCCGATACGCCTGGCATCATAAAGCCACAGTACGCGCTGCACGAGTCGATGATGAGTTTTGTGCGCACATCTCTCGAAGATGCCGACGTGATCCTGTTCATGACCGATATTTATGAGAAGCACGACGAGGACGATGTAATTGCGCGGCTGCAGCATGCACAGGTGCCTATTCTGCTGCTCATCAACAAAATAGACCAGGCCACCGAAGAGGAACTGACTGAAAAAGTGGCCTACTGGCAGGAGAAGATGCAGCCAACAGAAATACTGCCCATCTCGGCGCTGCACAACTTTGGCCTCGACCATTTGTTCCAGCGTTTGCTGCATTATTTGCCCGAACATCCGGCTTATTTTCCGAAAGATGAACTGACTGACAAGCCAGAGCGTTTCTTTGTGTCGGAGATGATCCGGGAGAAGATTTTCCTGAACTATAAAAAAGAGATTCCTTACAGCTCCGAAGTGGTGATAGAGGAATTTAAGGAGGAGGAAACCATTATCCGCATCAGGGCCGAGATAAGCGTGGAGCGCAAAAGCCAGAAAGGCATTATTATCGGGCACAAAGGCGAGGCGCTTAAAAAAGTGGGCACACAGGCCCGCAAAGACATGGAAGAGTTTTTCCAGAAAAAGATATTTCTTGATTTGTATGTGCGCGTGAACGAAAACTGGCGAACAGACCAGAAGCTGCTACGGCGCTTCGGCTATAGCGGCGAGTAGAATATTAGCACAAATAAAGCTTCGGTGCAGGGTGCACCGGGGGCACTTTAACTATTTTATTTTTTTATTCGATGTCATCTAACATCATTGCTATTGTAGGCCGCCCTAATGTGGGCAAGTCTACACTTTTTAACCGCCTGATCGGGCACCGCAAGGCTATTATGGACAACGTGAGTGGCGTAACCCGCGACCGCAGCTATGGCCACGGCGACTGGATAGGCAAGTATTTTACCGTAATAGACACCGGTGGCTACGTACACGGCACCGACGATATTTTTGAGGAAGAGATAAATAAGCAGGTGGAACTGGCTGTAAAAGAGGCCGATGTCATCCTGTTTATGGTAGACGTAGATGCCGGCCTTACCGGTCTGGATGAAGAATTTGCGAACTACCTGCGCCGCACCGACAAACCTATTTACATTGTAGCCAACAAAGCCGATAGCAACGCGAGGGCGCACCAGATGGGCGAGTTCTATGCGCTGGGTATAGGGCTGGAGATTTTCCCGGTTTCGTCGCAAAACGGCTCCGGCACTGGCGAACTGCTCGATGCTGTTATCACACACTTCAAAGACGAAGGCGTAGAAGACCCTGATGCAGGTATTCCTAAATTTGCCGTGCTTGGCCGACCAAACGTTGGCAAGTCGTCGTTTGTGAACCTGCTGCTCGGTGTGGAGCGTAACATTGTAACCGATATTGCCGGCACCACCCGCGATGCCATCGACTCGCGCTACAACGCCTTCGGCAAAGAGTTTATTATTGTAGACACAGCCGGTGTTCGCCGCAAGAGCAAAGTAAGCGAAGACATAGAGTTTTACTCTGTTATGCGCTCGCTCCGTGCCCTCGAAGATGCGGATGTATGCATTATTATATTAGATGCCACACGCGGCATAGAGGCGCAAGACGTAAACCTTATCTCGCTGGCCGAAAAGAACCGAAAAGGCATTGTAATACTGGTGAACAAGTGGGACCTGGTAGAGAAAAATACTAACTCAACGAAAGAGTTTGAAGAGGAGATACTGGAGAAAATTGCACCTATCAAATACGTGCCGGTTATCTTTACCTCAGTAGTTACCAAGCAGCGTGTGCACAAAGCCATCGAAACGGCAATGGAGGTGTATGAGAACAAAACGCAAAAGATCTCTACCTCTAAGCTCAACGACAAAATACTGCCAGAGATTGATCGTTATCCGCCACCAGCTATAAAAGGTAAGTTTGTGAAGATCAAGTATATTACGCAGCTGCCTACGCACAACCCTACGTTCGCTTTTTTCTGTAACCTGCCGCAGTACATCAAAGAGTCGTACACAAGGTACCTGGAAAACAGCATAAGAAAGCACTTCGGATTTGACGGTGTGCCGATTAAACTGGTATTCCGGAAAAAATAAAATCAGGTACTTTTATTAGTATATTCAGATATGTGATTATATTTGAAGCTTCATTCAACCAATCATTCTATCATCATGAAAAAAGTATTCGGTTTATTATTTGTTGCTGGCCTTTTCGTTTTCGCTTCTTGCGAGTCAACTACTACTGCTACTGAAGAAACAACTACTGACGAAGTTGTTGTAGAAGAAGATGATGCAACTATTATAGATGTTGACACTACCACTACTGAAGTTGATACTACTTCATTATAATCTGTACAAGATTTTATGAGCCACGGCTATAGTCTGGTTCTGCAAAAAGGCGCTCTATCGAGTGCCTTTTTTGTTTTCTGACTAACCTAATTTCTTCCGTGTCGTAAGCTGTGCAGGCCCTGCTTTTCCAGAGGTTTAAGCAGGCATCTTACTATTCAACACCTAAGAGTTTACCACATGAAAAAAGTAATGTATTTAATGATGGCAGCTAGTGTAATGACGCTGGCATCTTGCGAAACAAGCAGACAAGATAAAGCAGAAAACAAAATAGAAAATGCTGCTGAAGATGTAGAAGATGAGGCAGAAGATGTAGCCGAAGACATTGAAGAGGCAACAGAAAAAAAAGACTAACTAAAACAGAAAGAGGAGCCGGTAAGCTCCTCTTTCTGTTGCTGCAGGCCTAATTGCCAAGCCTTTTCTGAATCATGCCATTAACAAGGCCAAACAGGCGTTTGGGCGTAAAGGTGCGCCAGGGTACTTCTTCCATGGTGCCTCCAGAGTTTATATAATAATCGATACTGTAGTTCCGCATCTCTGACAGCACGAAGTCTCTAAAGCAGATGGCGGCAATCCAACCGTCTTCCACATCCTCGAACCACTCTTCATAGTAGGCATCGTCTGAACCATGAAAGTTGAAGACATTTTCCCCAATCAGAATAAAATGTTTGATGCCCTCATACACCATAGGGTCGATGATGTTGCGCTTAAGCTTCATGATGTCGTTGTTGAGTGTGTCGTTCCACTCGCCAATAAATTCTATAATGGTATAACCAAGATCGTAATCAGTAAATAGGATTTTTATGAACAGTGTTTCAGAATCTATATCGTCCCATTGAGGGTGAATGTAGTATCCGTAGATCGTGTGCGTAAAGTCGGTAAGGCTGTTTTCGGCACCATATAATGGCGACCTCGGGTCCTCTGCGGCTGTGTATAAATCAAGCCAGTTGTAATATGGTTCTATAGTATGCATATTAATTCGTTTAAGAAGGCGGCTTCAGCTAAAGCTGCCGGTTTTCTGATTTACTGCAAGAGGCAAAACAAAGTTGGCCCAATCTACCATAACATGCGGGCTGTTCCCAAAAAAGGATAACAACAAGGGCACAGAGTATCTGCACGAAATGTGATGGTATTTAAACCGAAAGCGGCTGCAGGTTTTATAGCGGCTATAATTATGCTATATTGTAAAGGCACTTTTATGCGTTCAGTTTAGAACGCCAGATTTATACAAAACACGGTTTATGCGTCATTTTTTTAGCAGGGGGCTGCATCGGTTGTCGCTCCTGGTGCTTTTCTTTTTCGGCTTTTTTACTGCCCTTGCTTCTCCTGATTATACAGAAGTGTACCACCCGCATATTAACCGGGCGGAGCTGGCGCTCGCACAGAAAAACTACGAAACTGCCCTAGACCTGTACCAGCAGGCTTTTGCTGCAGTGCCATCGCCTTTTGCTAAAGACTATTTTAATGCGGCTGTTTGTGCCACACACGAGGGCAACGAAAAGCTAACGTATGCTTACCTGGAAAAGCTGGCGCTAAAAGGAGTGGACCTGGAGTACCTGAAAAAGCAGAGAGGATTTAAGCCGTTGCAGGAATCTAAGAAATGGAGGAAGTTTGAGCGCAAATATCCGAGATACAGAAAAAATTACCGACAGCACGTAAACCTGGACCTGCGAGCCGATCTCGATGAGCTTTATGCCCGCGACCAGTATTTCAGGCAGGCAAAAGGAGGCTTGCGTGCGCACATAGATACTCTGCGTAAAATTGAAGCAGCTAATGTGGGGGTGCTGCTGCGTGCCATTGAGAAGCACGGCTACCCTGGCGAAAATCAGATTGGTGTAGGCGATACGCTGGAACTGTTGCCTCGATTTGCCATTGTAATAGAGCGACAAACCCGTTTTATGGATGGTTACGACTTTACCAAAATTCTGCAGGAAGCCGTGCAGCAGGGCAGGCTTGCTCCGCATGCTGCCGCTTACCTGATGGAGAAGCAAGGCTTTGGCGACTACAAAACAAGGGCGCTGGTAAAAATATCCTGCGGCAAACCAAAAGACTGCGAAAACGACAAACGCCTGCCCGACCTAAGCAAATTTATGAAGGAGAAGCTCAGTGAAACACAGGAGGAGAATATAAACGAACAGCGCCTGGATCTGGGCCTCGAAAGTCTAAAAGATTATCGGCGGAAAGTCCTCTTTAGCCTGACTCAGCAGGAATTTAATTTTAATTATCCCGGTGCCGTAGCCTACTATATTGCCCCCAGCAACGAAGCTGCCCACGTGCTGACAGAGCGACTGGAGACAATAGAGGAGCTTTAGGTTAGTTAAGAGTTATGAGTTAAAAGTTTCTACTCTCACTCATCCGCTCATTCACTCATTCAAAATTCTGAATTGCGGCAATTACTTTTTCTCGTATGCTTCAATGGCAGCGCGTACATTGCCATGTTTCTGAAGCAGAGCAGCTGCTTCGGTTTCTGGTAACTGAAGCTCCTCCATTAGCATGCGGGTGCCCCTGTCCACAAGCTTGTGGTTCGAGAGCTGCATGTCTACCATTTTATTGCCTTTCACTTTGCCTAGGCGAACCATGGTGGCGGTGGTAAGCATGTTGAGCACCAGTTTTTGGGCAGTACCAGCCTTCATACGAGTGCTGCCGGTCACGAATTCCGGGCCTGTTATTACTTCTACAGGGTACTCGGCAGCAGCTGCCACGGCACTACCTGGGTTGCATACAATACAACCGGTGCTAATGCCTGTATTTCGGCACGTTTTAAGGCCGCCTATAACGTACGGGGTACGACCCGATGCTGCAATGCCTACTACCACATCTTTATCGGTAATCTGGTGCTCCTGCAGATCTAACCAGGCTTGCTGTTCATCGTCTTCGGCAAACTCCACTGCTTTCCGGATGGCACCGTCGCCGCCCGCTATAATGCCGATAACCATACCATGCGGAACGCCATACGTTGGCGGGCATTCTGAGGCATCAACAATACCAAGCCTGCCGCTGGTGCCGGCACCTATATAAAAAAGTCGGCCTCCTTGCCGGAGCTTCTCCACGGTCACTTCTACAAGTTTCTCCAGTTGCGGAATAGCTTTTTCTACAGCCAGCGGAACGGTTTTGTCTTCCTGGTTAATAGAAACAAGCAGTTCCTGCACCGAGAGCTGCTCCAGGTTATTATAATGAGAGGCTGATTCTGTAGTAGACACGTTGTGGAGTTAGAAAGCTAGAAAGTTATAATGTTAGAAAAAAGGCAGGGGTGAAGAGTGGGATGAATGAGCACGCATTTTTAAAGATGCGCGCTCATCAACTCAATCAAAAGTCTTACTGCTCTTTCTCCAGTTGCTCCTGGTGGTAACGTACCATGCCTTCGCTAGGGCTTTGCAGAATAAGGCCTATATGTGCTCCGAACTTTTTAGCCACCTGGTGCAGAATGTCAGAGAAATGATAAGCGATAGAACCTACAAAGTTTATCGGGAGCTTGTCGAAGTCTTTGTACTTGCATACATGGCGCTCAAAGAACTCATTAAAGTTCTCGTAGATCATGGCATGTATAACAGGATGCTTGCTTTTCTCACCCATAAACTTAGCAAAAGTAGCCAGGTAGGTGCTTGGCATATCGGTGTAGTAAACTGAATCTAATATGCCGTCTTTTGTCAGGTTGTATGTTTTCTTCAGCGACTCTGCCAGTTCCTCAGGTAACTCGCGGTACAGGTAAGCCCTAATGAGCAGTTTGCCCAGGAAAGCACCGCTACCTTCATCGCCCATCAGGAAACCTAGCGAAGGCACGTTGTCGATAATTTTTTTGCCGTCGTAGAGGCAGGAGTTAGAGCCTGTTCCTAAAATGCAGGCAATTCCTGGCTGGTGGCCGCAAAGCGATCTGGCTGCGCCAAGCAGGTCGTGGTCTACGTGTACATTGCTGTCAGGAAAAGCACGTCGGAGAGCGTCTTCTACACGCTTATTGCGCTCAGGCGAGCTGCAACCGGCACCATAGTAATACACAGAAACAGGAGACTTTTGTTGTAGGACCGGCACAAGCTCTTTTTCAAAGATGGCGTATATTTCGTCGGTATCGAGGTACTGCGGGTTTATGCCAGCCGTAAAAACCTGCTGATGAGAACCTGTGGCGTCCATTAAACGCCAATCTGTTTTTGTTGAGCCGCTATCTGCTAGTAAGATCATATGGTTATAAGTAAAGTATGTGTACAAACAGAAAGGCAGCAGCCTTCCTGCGGATTACCTTTTTAATACGTTGGTTTTTTTACGGTACCAATGGCCGTAAATTTATCAAAAACATATTCAGTGTGCGGGGCATCCTGTAGTTCTTTTGTCAGGTCTTGCCCGGCCCAGTGCTCATAATGGTTGCCACTGCGCCACAACCTCGATTTTTTTACATCATATATCACGCCTTTATACGCTACCCACACCTCATCCCGATCCTGGCCGTTTCGGGAGGCAAGTTGTTGCAGTGTGTACTCTGGCAACGCATGTTCATTTGCCTTAGTGTCTGTTTCAGGCATCGGGTCTTAGTATAAATAAGTTAAGAGTATATTCAAATATAGTTAAACTATTTTTGTCCTCCACACGCTGTAAAAACGCAGGAGCTTTAATTAGTTAAGAGTTAATAGTTTTTTAAAGCCTGCGCTGGTAATTCATTTCCAAATCTCCTCATCTCCAAATCTTCAAATTTAGAAATCAGCACCTTAAATAATCAGCCGAGCCTTGCCTGCGTTACTACCCAGCGGTTAGGAACTTCACCTTTCGTGGCCTGCAGGTAGTCTTCGTAACTGCAGGGTACAATCCGCGATCCTTTCTCTGCTGATAACGCCTCCACTTCGAGCCACCACTTTTCACTGTGCTTGCTCTTGTAGAACACCATTTTGTCAGGGTTATCATGAAAGCCTACTGCGTATTTTGTAAACTTGTTACCTGTAAACTGAAGATCGTTTTTGCGGTGGTAGTAGCCTTCTATAAAATACCAGATCATGGTAGCCAGGGTGGTGGCCGTTAAATCGCGCTCGTCCAGTTCGGGTTGGTACTCATAAAACCCGATGGAGGTGAGGCTATCGTTCAGACCGGCATACCAGCAAATCTGGCAGGCTTCCTCACCGGTTAAGCCAAATGGGTTGGCCGGTTCGTAGCCGGGAGCATCCTGGTGCCTGATGGCCGAAATATCGAAGGTGAGCAAATCGGCCCCTCTTACTATTGGCTCCATTTCCTGCAGGCTTTTATGCACCTCGCCTACCCGGTATGCCTCAAAATGCAGCTTCTCAAGTGTGCCCATTACTTCTGGCTCCACCAGGTACGACTGGTAACCTACCTGGCCAAAACTGAACAGGTAATTAGGCTCGTGCATCAGGATCTGGCGCAGCTGTTTTCTGTTCGCCGGCTCATCCGACTCCTCCAGCATATCAACCCGGCTGTCTACGGTAACCATGTTTACGGGGCGCTCCAGGTGCTCATAACCAAGGTACTGGCCAAACTCCAGGTCCTGAGAGCCTCCTATAATAACCGGTATGGTGTTGTGCGATACCAGCAGTTCCACAATTTCCTTCAGGCGCAGGTACGTATCGTCGAGGGTTATGCCGGGGCGAAGGTTGCCAAGGTCCACTATTTTACAGCGGCCGGCCCCTTTGGTAAGGCTATACAGCTTTTTGCGTACAGCGCGGGCAGGCGGGTCTGTGGTTTCTGTGGCTGTGCTTGTTTTGTCGCGGCCACGGGTCTCGTGTACGCCAATTATGGCAATATCGGCGGCACGCCAATCCGGAAAGCTGCTTACAAAACGGCTAATATAAGTGCCCAGCGTGCGTGGCTTGCTGAACATGGCGAACAAATCCTCGTTCAGAGGCTCAAAGAAAATAGAAAGATTCATACAGGTGTATCCGAAAGCCTCAAAAATAGTAAAAGAATAGTACACTGGCTCTATGGCACGATTTGATTAGTAATTTAGGTTAAACAAAATATAGCGAAATGGCGCAGGAGCCAAAAAAATCTAGTTACTTAGCATGGTATTTGTGAATAAAATTAACTAACATGCGTAAGTATTTAGCTTTGATCTCTAAGAATTCTGTATTGATATGATAACCACACAATCGCCTAAAAATAAGAAAGTTATGACGGTTACCCGCACATTCGATCTCTTAAGTCATCAGCTTCAGAAGTACCCCCAGCCCGACGCTCTGGCTGCAAAAGTTAACAATAGCTGGCAAAAGTACACCACTCAGGATGTGCAGGATAAAGTAAACCACATTAGCTTAGGCCTGAAAAAGCTGGGCATCGGCAAGGACGATAAAGTTGCCATTATCTCTTTTAACAGACCGGAGTGGGTGTTAATCGATTTTGGAATTCAGCAGCTAGGTGCCATCAGCGTGCCTATGTACCCTACCATTACCATAGAAGATTACCGGTTTATTTTTAACGATGCCGGTGTGAGCATTGTGTTTGTAGCCGATAGCGGCCTCTACAACAAAGTATCGGCAGCCACAGCAGGCATGAGCAGCATACAAGGCATCTATACCTTCGACCAGGTACAGGGAGCCAACCATTGGAATGAGGTAGCCGAGTTAGGTGAGCAGGAAAACCCCGAGGAACTGGAGCCATTAAAAGCAGCCGTGGCACCCGACGATGTGCTGACCATAATTTATACCTCAGGCACCACCGGCAACCCTAAAGGTGTTATGCTCACGCACAATAACCTGGTAAGCAATGTAATGGGCGTAATGCCTTTTCTGCCTGTAAACCACAAGCACCGGGCACTAAGTTTTCTGCCGCTGAGCCACGTGTTCGAACGCATGCTATTGTATTTGTATGTTTATTCCGGGGTATCTATTTATTACGCCGAGAGCATTGAAAAGGTAGCCGATAACCTGAAAGAAGTGCAGCCGCATGTGTTTGCCACCGTACCACGCCTGCTTGAAAAGGTATACGACAAAATAGTTGCCAAAGGAATGGAGCTTACTGGCATAAAACGCAGGCTGTTTTTCTGGGCACTGGAGCTGGGTCTGAAATACGACACCCAGGAAAACCAGGGCTGGTGGTACAATAAACAGCTCGAAATTGCCAATAAGATCATTTTCAGTAAGTGGCGCGAGGCTTTGGGTGGTAATATTATTGCTGTTGTATCGGGTGGTGCTGCACTGCAGGCCCGCCTGGCACGCGTGTTCTGGTCGGCCCAGATCCGGGTAATGGAAGGCTACGGCTTAACAGAAACCTCGCCGGTAATAGCCGTGAACCGCTGGGAACCCGAAGATAACAAGATCGGCACCGTAGGGCCTGTTATAAATGGTGTAGAAGTAATGATAGCTCCAACCGATGGTGAAATTCTGACCCGTGGGCCGCACATTATGAAAGGCTACTACAAAAAGCCTGAGCTAACAGACGAGGTTATTGACAAGGATGGTTGGTTCCATACCGGCGATATTGGCGAGATTGTAAACGGGAAGTACCTGAAAATAACCGACCGCAAAAAAGAAATGCTCAAGACATCGGGCGGAAAATACATAGCACCCCAGATGATCGAGAACAAGCTGAAAGAATCGGTGGTAATTGAGCAGACGATGGTGGTAGGCGATGGCCAGAAATATGCTGCAGCGCTTATCGTGCCTTCCTTCCCGGGGCTGCAGGATTATTGCCAGTTTAAAGGCATACCGTACACCACCGATGAAGAGATGATTACAAAACCCGAAATACTCGACAAGTTTCAGCGGGAGATTGACAAAGCCAACGAACAGCTTGCCCAGTTCGAAACCATTAAAAAGTTTAAGCTTCTGCCTAAGCTGTGGACCATAGAAAGTGGGGAGCTTACACCAAAACTGAGCGTAAAACGACGGGTTATTACCACCAGATATACGAACGAAATCGACAGCATGTACTAGCCTGAATTATTCTAATGAAAATGGCCTTCAGAAGAAAAAAATCCATGTTAAGGGCGAGGCCTCTCAAGGGTTGTAGCTCTTTTGGGAAGCCACAAAATTAGTTCTGCACCATAAGAAAGCCCTGCTGCCAACTAGCGGGGCTTTTTTGTGGGCTTGCTACCTGCTTAACCTCATGTTTGTTGCTATCTGAAAGTTTATGTAAGCTGTGTTGCAACAGGCACCGAATTTTTCCGTTAAAATAGTATGCAAGCATAACATTTTTATTTATATTTGGTATAACCAGTATAAGACTATGAAGCCAGAAGAAACCGTAGATTATAATGTAAAAGTGTGCTGGCATGCCATTTCGCGTATGTATAATACCGAGGCAGGCAAAAACGGTATCACCACCTCCATCGGGTTTGTGCTGTTAAACATTAACCAGGAAACAGGCACTCCTGCCACCAAAATTGCTCCGCTGCTCGGCCTAGAAGCCCGGAGCCTCACCCGTATTCTGAAAAGTATGGAAGAAGATGGCCTAATCTACAAAGTTTCTGATGAGAAGGATAAACGGCTGGTTCGTATTTTCTTAACAGAAAAAGGACTGGAGAAGAAAGAAGTGTCGCGGCGGACCGTAAAGCACTTTAACCATAAGGTGCGCGATGAAATTCCGGAGCAGGAACTGCAGGCTTTTTTCCAGGTCTGCAGTAAGCTCATTAACATGGTAGAGAACAAAAATATTTTCTGAACACCAGCTATACCATTTTAGGAAATTGCCGGCAACAGCACCTTGTGCTGCCATCAGAACATCTTAATCAAAAATAAATCGAAAAGTCTTGTTTCATGATACTTATGTCTTTTTAAATAGACCATCATAAAAATTTCTATGAAAAGAATTATTAAGAAAGTAGCCGTGCTTGGTTCCGGCGTAATGGGTTCGCGCATTGCCTGCCACTTCGCCAACATAGGTGTGCAGGTGCTGTTGCTCGATATTGTTCCGAAGGAGCCAACGCCTGAAGAGCAGGCCAAAAAAATAACGACCGATAGTAAGCAGTTCCGGAACAGAATCGTGAATAGCTCTCTGCAGGCGGCCGTTGCTTCTAACCCATCGCCGCTGTACCGCAAGTCTGACGCACACCTCATTCAGACCGGTAACTTTGAAGACAACATGAAGGATATCGCCACCGCCGACTGGATTATTGAGGTGGTGGTGGAGAACCTGAAAATTAAAAAGCTGGTGTACGATCAGGTGGAGCAATTTCGCAAACCCGGCACACTTATTACCTCCAACACCTCCGGTATACCCATCCACCTTATGGCTCAGGAACGCTCTGAGGATTTCAGAAAGCATTTCTGCGGCACGCACTTTTTTAACCCGCCGCGCTACCTCAAGCTACTGGAAATTATCCCAACCCCTGACACAGACCAGGCAGTTGTAGATTTCCTGATGCACTACGGCGACCTGTACCTGGGCAAAACCACGGTGCTGGCCAAAGACTCACCAGCCTTTATTGCCAACCGCGTAGGCATTTACGGCATTATGCAAACCCTGAAGGCCATGGAGAAAACCGGGCTGACCATTGATGAGGTAGACCGGATTACAGGCCCCATCGTTGGCCGGCCAAAGTCAGCCACCTTCCGCACCTTAGATGTAGTTGGTCTGGATACCACCATTAACGTAGCCAACGGCCTTTACCAGGCAGGGGAGCAGGATGAGTCGCGGGATCTGTTCCAGATTCCGGGTTATGTGCAGCAGATGGCGGAGAAAAAATGGTTGGGCGACAAAACCGGGCAGGGCTTCTACAAGAAAACAAAAGACGCTAAAGGCAAAACCGAAATCCTGACGCTCGACCTGAACACCATGGAGTATGCGCCAAAGCAGAAAGTGAAGTTCCAGAGCCTGGAAGTGCTAAAGCCAATTGATGACCTAAAGAAACGGATTAAAACATTCTCAGCGCAAACCGATAAAGCGGCACAGTTCTTTAACGAGACACTGTTCGGCCTGTTCCAGTACGTGTCGAACCGTATTCCGGAAATTTCGGATGAACTGTACCGCATAGACGATGCCTTGCGTGCCGGCTTTGGCTGGGAACTGGGGCCGTTTGAGTACTGGGATGCCATTGGAGCACGCGAAGGCCTACAGCGCATGACAGAGGCTGGCTACGAACCTGCCCCCTGGGTAGAAGAAATGCTGAATCACGGCAAAGAGTCCTTTTATGTGGTGGATAACGGCCAGCGTCGCTATTACGACATCCAAAGCAAAGAGTACAAAGCCATACCCGGAGCAGAAAACTTTATTGTTCTCAACAACCTCCGCGATAACAAACTGGTCTGGAAAAACAGTGGCGTCAGTATCATCGACCTTGGCGATGGTATTCTGAACATCGAGTTTCATACCAAAATGAACACCATTGGCGGGGACGTGATAGCTGGTTTGCATAAAGGCATCGACCTGGCCGAAAAAGAGTTCAGAGGTGTAGTGGTGGGCAGCGATGCTGCTAACTTTTCGGCCGGAGCCAACGTGGCGCTGATTTATATGTCGGCGCTGGAGCAGGAGTACGACGAGCTGAACTTTATGATTAAGCAGTTTCAGGATACCATGATGCGCATGCGCTACTCTGCAGTTCCGGTAGTGGGAGCACCGCATGGCCTAACGCTTGGCGGAGGTTGTGAACTCAACCTGCACTGCGACCACATTCAGGCAGCAGCCGAAACCTACATGGGCCTGGTAGAATTTGGAGTAGGTCTGATTCCGGGAGGTGGCGGTACCAAAGAAATGACGGTGCGTGCCGCTGAGCTTTTCGAAGAAGGCGACATAGAACTGAATACGCTCAAGAACATCTTCCTGAATATCGGTATGGCAAAGGTGTCTACGTCAGCGGCAGAGGCTGTGGATTTAGGCTTTATGCGCAAGAGCGATGGCACAACCATTAATTGCAACCGTTTGCTGGCCGATGCCAAAGCACAAGCCATTTTACTGGCAGAAAGAGGCTATACCAAACCGGTTCCTAAAACCAACATACGCGTGCAGGGCAGAGCCGGCTTAGGCATGTTCCTGACAGGTGCCAACGCTATGTATACTGGCCGCTATATGTCGGAGCACGACCTCAAGATTTCTCAGAAGCTGGCTTACGTGATGTGTGGTGGCGATTTATCGGCCCCAACCGAAGTAAGCGAACAATATCTGCTGGACCTGGAGCGCGAAGCCTTCCTGTCGCTGACAGGAGAGCGCAAAACACTGGAGCGTATCCAGAGCATCCTGACGACAGGTAAGCCGCTGAGGAACTGAGGGGACAGGTCGCGACCTGTCCGTACGATAGCAGAAAGAACAACAATTTAACAATTCAGCAATTCAACAATTAAAAATATGAACAATGCCTATATCGTAGCCGGATTTCGCAGTGCCGTAGGAAAAGCACCACGCGGTGTGTTTCGGTTTACCAGACCCGATGACCTGGCCGCTGACGTAATTAAGCGCCTGATGGCCGCTGTGCCGGAACTGGACCCGGAGCGGGTAGACGACCTGATTGTGGGCAACGCAGTACCGGAAGCGGAGCAGGGCCTGCAGATCGGTCGAATGATTTCGCTCTTGTCGCTGCCCTTGTCGGTTTCTGGCATGACGGTAAACCGCTACTGCGGCTCCGGCATCGAAACCATTGCCATGGCCTGCAACCGCATTCAGGCTGGTATGGCCGATTGTATTATAGCGGGTGGAACAGAATCTATGTCGATGGTGCCAACGGCAGGGTGGAAGACGGTGCCCAACTATAAGATCGCTAAAAATAACCCCGACTGGTACCTGAGTATGGGCCTTACCGCAGAGGCTGTAGCCAAAGACTACAACGTGACCCGCGAGGACATGGATGAGTTTGCTTTCCAGTCGCACCAGAAAGCGCTGAACGCTATTGCTAATGGCTACTTCAAAGACCAGATTGTGCCAATAACCGTGGAGGAAACTTATGTAGACGAAAACGGCAAAAAGAAAACCCGCAGCTATGTAGTAGATACCGACGAAGGCCCCAGAGCTGATACTTCGCTGGAGCGGCTGGCCAAGCTAAAACCTGTGTTTGCGAATGGCGGTACGGTTACAGCTGGTAATTCTTCCCAAACATCAGATGGTGCCGCTTTTGTGTTAGTCATGAGCGAGCAGCTGGTAAAGGAACTGAACCTGGAGCCGATTGCCCGCCTCATCAGCTATGGCACTGGCGGCGTAGACCCGCGTATTATGGGCATGGGACCTATCGCTGCCGTTCCGAAAGCCCTGAAGCAAGCGGGAATGAAACTTGCCGATATCGATCTGATAGAAATGAACGAAGCCTTTGCAGCGCAGTCCATTGCCGTTATGCGCCACCTCGATTTTGACCCGGCCAAACTAAACATAAGTGGTGGAGCCATCGCCTTAGGTCACCCGCTGGGCTGTTCGGGAGCCAAACTAAGTGTGCAGCAATTCAGCGAACTGCGCCGCCTGGGCAAAAAATACGGCATCGTTACGGCCTGTGTAGGTGGCGGCCAAGGTGTGGCGGGTGTGTATGAACTCCTTCGGTAGATGTTAGATAGTAGATTCTAGATGTTAGACTTATCTTATGCATAGTTTCAAGGATCTTAAAATATGTTCAATGGAGCTGGCAAAAGTTGTTTATGAAACTACTGCCAACTTTCCAGCAAATGAAAGATATGGTCTTACGTCTCAAATCAATCGGGCAGCTGTATCTGTGCCCTCCAACATTGCTGAAGGAGCAGGAAGAAACTCAGCTAAAGAGTTTGCTCAGTTTCTAAGCATAGCACTTGGCTCTGCTTTTGAGTTAGAAACTCAACTGATTTTAGCAAATTCCTTTGGGTTGATTAGTAAAGCTTCACTCGAATCTATTCTACAACAGCTTGAACAAATTCAGAAGATGATCTACAGCTTTAAAAACTCTATTTTAAAAAAATCTATTATCTAAAATCTAGCATCTATAATCTTAAGAAAATATGGAAACCAAATCAGCTAGCATAAAAGGCGGAGAGTTTCTGATAAAGGAAACTTACCCGCAGGATGTATTTATACCCGAAGAGTTTAATGAGGAGCAGCAAATGATGGCGCAGACCTGCCGCGACTTTGTGCGCGAAGAGGTGCTGCCTCTGCTCGACCGCCTCGATAACCACGAAGAGGGCCTGATGGAAAACCTGATGAAAAAGGCAGGAGAACTTGGCCTTTTTGCAGTTTCTATTCCGGAGGCGTATGGTGGCCTGAACATGGATTTTAACACGGCCTTGCTGGTAACAGAATCAGTAGGAGGTGGGCACTCGTTTCCGGTGGCTTTTGCAGCGCACACGGGTATTGGTACGCTGCCGATCCTGTATTTCGGAACGGAGGAGCAAAAGGAAAAATACGTGCCCAAACTGGTAAGCGGCGAATGGATGTCGGCGTACTGCCTGACTGAGCCAGGTTCGGGTTCCGATGCACTGGCTGCTAAGTCGAAAGCAGTTTTGAACGCAGAAGGCACCCATTACATCCTCAACGGCCAGAAAATGTGGATCACGAACGCAGGTTTTGCTGATGTGTTTATTGTGTTTGCGCAGATAGATGGCGACCAGTTTACTGGTTTTATCGTGGAGAAAGATTTTCCGGGAGTGAGCCTTGGCAATGAGGAGCATAAAATGGGCATTAAAGGCTCCTCTACGCGGCAGGTATTCTTTACTGATTGCCAGGTGCCGGTGGAGAACGTGCTGGGCGACATCGGCAAAGGCCATTTAATTGCCTTCAACATCCTGAACATCGGGCGGGTAAAGCTGGGAGCTGCTACATTGGGAGCCTCTAAAAGAGTAGCCGACCTGTCGGTAAAATATGCGAATGAGCGGCAGCAGTTTAAATTGCCAATTGCGAAGTTCGGGGCCATCAGGCATAAACTGGCGGAGCAGGCTATTCGCATTTTTGCTGTAGAATCGGCGCTTTACCGCCTCGGTATAGATATTTACCGCATGGAGCAGGAACTGCTGGCTTCCGGTAAAGATGAAAATGAGGCCTTGCTCGGAGCAGCCCGTGAGTTTGCCGTGGAATGTGCCATCATAAAAGTTGAAGGCTCCGAGGTGCTCGATTATGTGGTAGACGAAGGGGTGCAGATTTACGGTGGTTATGGCTTCTCTGCCGATTACCCCATGGACCGCGCCTACCGCGACTCCCGCATTAACCGCATTTTTGAAGGTACCAACGAGATCAACCGCATGCTGACCGTAGACATGATCCTGAAAAAGGCCATGAAAGGCGAGCTTGACCTCATGGGGCCAGCGCAGGCAGTGCAGCAGGAACTTATGGCTATTCCTGATTTCGGAGCAGCAGAGGAAGAAGGCTTGTTCTCGGCCGAACACAAAGCCATCCGAAACCTGAAAAAGGCTATTCTGCTGGTGGCCGGAACAGCGGTGCAGAAGTACATGAACTCGCTTGCCAAAGAGCAGGAGGTACTGATGAACATTGCCGATATGGCCATTAAAACGTATGTGGCAGAATCTACGCTGCTGCGCGTGGAGAAACTGGTGAGCCAGAAAGGCGAAGAAACTGTGGCTAACCAAATCGACATGGTGCGGGTGGTGGTAAACGATGCCGTTGATATTGCCTTTAAAGCAGGTAAAGAAGGTATTGCCGCCATGGCTGAAGGCGATGAGCAGCGCCTGCTGTTTATGGGCCTGAAGCGCTTCACCAAAAAAGACCTCTACAACACCAAAGAAGCCCGCCGCCGTATAGCAGCCGCTCTGATAGAAGCAAACGAGTACATCTACTAACTTTCAATTCTAAACAAACCCGAAGGCTTGCTCTAACACAGCAAGCCTTTTGGTTTCTGCGTACTCCATGCTCCCGTATACCCTTGACTCAAAAATGCTCAAAAACCTTCTGGAGGGCATTTTTATTTGAATAATTTGGTGGCTGAGATGAATTCAAAATTAAAAATTAGGGAGGGCAAAGAAGAGAATTTTGACTGAGTGACTGAGAGGATGAATAAATAATTAATACCTGAAAAAGCCATATTGTAAATACCCTGAGCCATTTTTCAGAAGGAAGCCCTTGGAAGGCCAATTTCATTAGAATAATTGATTGCATGCAACGTAATGTCACTGCCGTAAGCTTTCAGCTTGTGGTTTTAAATAAAGCGAGTTTTTAACTCGCAAATACCACTTCAGAAATATTGTTGTAACTACTTTGAGCTGGCAATAAAAACGTAGCCTGTATGCCAACTCTCACAAGCTGAGGCCTCAGGTAAGTGGTGAACGGAATTTTCCCAGCTCCTTACTCCCTATTTTAAGCTGAGCCGGAGCAACTGCAGGCTTTTTGGAGCTTTGGCTGTTCTGGCAACTGCTACTATTTCCTTATCGGCTAGCCAGCTTGTAAAACTTTTTATATAAGGAATGTCTGCTGATTTGGCCACTGCAATACCTAAGGCAACAGGCGCTTTGGCAGAGCCGGTTACAGTGCTGATGGAGCGCATGAACAAATCGTGCTTGCCGTTTAGTTGCTCCAGTGTCAGGAGCTGCAGCATGTTGCCTGCTAAATGGGCTCTGTACGAAATGCCCGAAAAACCCTGTGTGGCGGGTGCTTCCTGCTGCTTCATGACCACGGAGTTCCAGGAGAGGTTAAGCACATCGTTGTAGCAAAAGAGATGTAGTTCCAGTCCGAAGTAAGGTGCGTTCTCTCCGCCTGCTGCAAATTTTTTCTCAGCTATCACCACCAGCCTGTTGTCTGCAGTAAGCAGCAGTTCCGAAATGTAAATATCTTCGAGCCGTTCAGCTACAACGCCTCTGGCTCTCCCCATGTTGTTCATGTTTTCCAGGTAGGCAGGCGTAAACTTAAATTCTTCGGCAAAGAGCATGTCTTCTGCTTCAAAGTCAAATTTCAGGGTTCTGAGGCTGTGGTAAACAGCTGTCTTTTCGTCGGCAGTAAGTACTGTTCCGAATAATTTACCATTGGGCAGCAGTTTGTATTTACCGTCCAGAATGTAGAGCTTGTTGCCGCCTTCTGCTCCTCCTGCCAGCACCGAGAGGCTTTTAACCTCAGCACCAGCCAGGGTGTAGCGTCTTACCGTCAGGCGCTGCATGTTATCAGATATCAGGCTGACATATTGGTCGCCGTTGCTGCTGATCTGGATGTCGGCAGAGAATATAGTAGTAAGGTCGTTGAGGTTGTAATCGGTATCTTTCAGTTGGGTTAGTTTGCTATCGTATAGCTTGCCCTTAATATTTGTAATCTGCTGGTTTGGGTCTGTCTGGTACTGGTATGCCAGCAGCCGTGCGCCATCTTCAGATGCAGTTATGTTCGCCTTCCGAAACGACATGGGCGCTTCGAGCAGCATCAGGCTTTTTTCAGTAGCCCCGGTTGCCAGGTTTATCAGGTGCCCATGCAACTGCTGCGATCCCTGACCGTTATCGCGGTGCGTAATAACAAGCGCTGCATCACCTGTTTTCAAAAACGCGATAACCGACTCTACACCTGCAATGGGCACAGCAGCACTCCAGGCTTTCTTCAGGTTGGTTGAATATTTCTCAACGGTATACTCGCTAATGCCTTGCTTGTGCAGCACCACAAACTCATTCGCATTTAGGGCCAGCGTTTTATTTGTAATCTGCTCGTTATACACATCTTCTGTGGCATCAAGAGTGTAAGCAAAGGGAGTAGATGCTTTAATTTTTGCCTGCGCCAGTGCCGGTGAGGCAGGGTAAAAGAAACACAGCAACAGGAGCAGTAAAGCGAATTGTTTTATCACGATTTGTTTTGTTATTTATGCAAAGTAAGGTGAAAATTAACCGGATATTGTCAGATTATCAACATAAAAAACATGCGCCATAGCTGCAGCAAGTGTGGTAGTTAATACGTGTAGCCGGTGAAGCAGGCTTTCAGGTGAAGCCTTGGACGTGTAAATTTTATAAGAAAGCTGAATTATTCAAATAAAAACGGCCTCCAGAAGGTTTTGCATCCGAATTCTGCCAAGGCCATGGACGCGAAATAGTTGTTAGATGAACTTAGCAAAAAGCTGGCCGCAAGGATGTTGAAATATTTTTTTGTTGCTGTACAATATTTTTAGCTTGCATACGTGTTAGAAATTAAATTTATAAATATTTGAATTTCAGCGTTATAAGGTTTGTGATGATTAAATATAGGTTTTTTTCTATACAAATGACTAATTAAATTATCAAAATAGAATACTTGTTAGTTTAGTTTATTTATTCTTTCTGTGTACTTTTGTAAAAGTGCTTTTACAAAACGTTTATCTAAATCTATGATATGAAGTCTTTACTGAAAGTTTTTGTCTTTGTGGCTTTAATCATCATCAGTAAAATAACGCGTGATGCAGAAGTAATTGAAATTAAAGCTCCTGCACGTCAGAGCCGTGCCATCCTGAGCTACGACAAGCAAACTGCTATGGCCAACGATCTGCAGCAGGAAGAGCAAACTAACAAGCTCTACAACTAATTCCTTAGCTTATCCGGCTCCAGTTTACGGCATTCGCGCTCAGCGACTGTATGTGCTTCCGGATATTCTGATGCTGGTCCTGCTCCAGTTGCGGATCCTGCTCCAGTATTCTTTGTGCCGCCGCCCTGGCCTCCTGCAAAATAGGAGCATCTTTTGCCAGATCAGAAATCAACAAATCCAGTACGCCGCTTTGCTGAGTTCCCATCAGATCTCCGGGCCCCCGAAGCTTCAAATCAATATCTGCAATTTCAAAACCGTTGTTGGTGCGTACCATGGTTTCGAGGCGCGTTTTGCTGTCTTTGCTCAGTTTGTAGCCCGTCATGAGTATGCAGTAGCTCTGCTCAGCCCCGCGCCCTACACGCCCGCGCAACTGGTGCAGCTGCGATAAGCCAAATCGTTCGGCACTCTCTATTACCATAACAGAGGCATTCGGCACGTTTACACCTACTTCTATTACAGTAGTAGCCACCATTATATGTGTTTCGTTTTTTACGAAGCGCTGCATCTCGTAGTCTTTGTCCTGCGCCTTCATTTTGCCGTGCACCATGCTGATCTGGAACTCCGGAAAAGCCCGCCGCACACTCTCATAACCATCCATCAGGTCTTTGTAATCCATGCCCTCCGATTCTTCAATCAGCGGATATACAATGTAGGCTTGTCGGCCGAGCTTTATCTCTTTTCTGATAAATTCGAACACACGTAGCCGGTGACTGTCGAAGCGGTGCACGGTCACGATCTCTTTTCGGCCGGCCGGTAGCTCATCTATCACCGATACATCCAGGTCGCCATAAAGTGTCATGGCCAGGGTGCGGGGAATGGGAGTGGCTGTCATAACAAGCACGTGCGGAATAATCTGCGGGTTCTTGCGCCAGAGTCTGGACCGTTGCTCTACCCCAAAGCGGTGCTGCTCATCTACAATGCAAAGGCCCAGGTTCTGAAACTGCACCACATCTTCCAGCAGTGCATGCGTGCCTACAATCATTTTCATTTCGCCGGAGCGTAGCTGCTCGTGCAGTACCTTACGGTCTTTTGTTTTGCTGGAACCGGTGAGCTTGCCCAGTAGAATGCCTAGGCTGTCAGCAAACTTCTTCAGGCCCTGGTAGTGCTGGTCGGCCAGTATTTCGGTCGGGGCCATCAGCACCGATTGTGCTCCGTTGTCTGCGGCAATAAGCATGGTGATAAAGGCCACAATAGTTTTGCCGCTTCCTACATCGCCTTGCAGCAGGCGGTTCATCTGTTTACCGGCTGTCAGGTCTTTGTAAATTTCCTTGACCACCCGCTTCTGCGCGTTGGTCAGGTCGAAGGTCATGTGATTTTTGTAGAACTCGTTCAGGGTCGGGATGTTCTTAAATATCTGCCCCTTAAGTTCCACCCGGCGTACTACCCGCTGGCGCAGCAGCCGCAACTGAACGTAAAAAAGCTCTTCGAAGGTAAGCCGGAACTTGGCTGCCTTGTATTTCTCTGCCGATTCAGGGAAGTGAATGTTGAGCAGTGCCTCGCGTTTCCCGATGAGGCGGTAGTGGTCCACGAGGTCCGGCGATAGCGTTTCCTGGATATGCGGAGCCGCCATGTTGAGCAGCACCTCCATCATCTTTGCAATGGTTTTGCTCTCGACGCGGAAGCTTTTGAGTTTTTCGGTGGTGTTATAGACTGGCTGCAGAAAAGCGTTGGTGGGCTTCTGTTCTGTTACCTCCTCCAGTTCGGGGTGCGCTATGTTGTAGCGGCCGTTAAATTCGGTTGGCTTTCCGAATACAATGTAGTCGGTGTGGTTCTTGAGCGACTTTTCTACCCACTTTACCCCCTTAAACCAGACAAGCTCTATTTCTCCGGTTTCGTCTACCAGCCTAGCCGAGAGGCGTTGTTTGCGGCCTTCGCCAAGTAGCTCTTTGCCACGCAAGCGCCCCTTTATCTGCACATACGGCAGCGACTCGTCGAGCTCGGCAATTTTGTAAAACTGCGTGCGATCGAGGTACCGGAAGGGGTAGTGCTGTATGAGGTCGCCATACGTAAAAATGCCCAGTTCCTTTTGCAGTAGCTCAGCCCGCTGCGGCCCCACGCCCTTCAGAAATTCTATTTTGGTATGGAAAAAGTTGCTCAAGGCAGTTTAGGCAGGTTTAGTTCTGTGATAAGGCTTTTACGGGAACAAAGATAAAAGAGGAAGGGCAAAAGACCTTTGTTAGTTTAGAAGCTTCGCCAAATTCAAAATTAGAAATTCAAAATTAAAAATTTTCAATAATCAGCTTTTCTGTCATAGAAGAAGCTTTTTTCGTTTGATTTATCAATTTTGAGTTGCTTATATTGTTTTGACGACTTTACCAAGAGTTAAAAGTTATGAGTTGAAAAGTCAGGCATTGGCAAAATCTCTCAGAGTAAGCATTTAACAATCATCAATTAACAATCAGATTATTCAAATAAAAACACCCTCCAGAAGCTTTTTGCAGGATTTTGGGTCAAGGGTTGCGCAGGCTTCAAAGTCTTTCCCGGCTATTCTTAAAACAGTTGATTAACCATGAAGCCATTTAACAACTAACAACCAACAACCATCAATTAACAACCAAATTATTCTAACGAAAACGCCCTTCCAAAGCTATTTCGGTGGTTTGGGTGTCAAGGGTAGGAGAGGTTATTTGCCTTTAAACTCCAGGGTATTGAGCAGGTGCACGATGTCTTTTTTCATGAACTCTATAACAGGTGCCAAGGAATCGTTTTGGGTGGCCGTTCTGAAATAAAGCGCGCCTCGCAAAAAATGAGAAGTTGTGTCGGTAACGTAAAACTGGAACTGGCTGGGCACTTCGCCTGTCAGTTCAAAGACAGCCGCTACATCTCCCTTTGGTGTTTTTACTTCGGTTTCTTCTATAGAGTAGGCTTTTACCTGATGCTTGGATGTAAGCTTGCGTGCATCTTCTACCAGGTCGTTCAACATTTTCGGGTTATTTTTAAGTGCCTTATAAGTTAGCTGTACATTGGCGCCAAACTCCGGGTAAATAATCGTGATCCAGTGTGGTTGTGCAATGGAGGAGGAATCAGGGCGTATTTTAGCGTATTTCGAAAACTCAAACGTATAGGGGTGCTCCTCCTGCAACTGCTGGTAAGCCGGCTCCGGCAGGTCTATGCGGTTATATCCTTTGGGTTTTGGTGTGAACTCTACGCCACAGGCTACCATTGTTGTGGCTACCAGGCACCATAACAGGGTTTTAAGGCTAGCTGGCTTTCTGGAAAACTTCTTTTTTGCTTGTGACATTAATCTTTACTCGCTTAACGCGCTTTAGGTCCGCCGACTCAATGGTAAAATGGAAACGCCCATACGACAGGGTTTCGCCTACACGGGGCACCCGGCCAAAAACCGATCTCATAAGCCCGGCTACCGACGAGGCATCCGATTTTACTTCGTTAAAGGAATCGAACGGTATCTCTGCTATTTTGCAAAAGTCGTGCAAAGATGTCTTGCCATCAAATATAAACGTATTTTCGTCGAGTTGAGAATAGATAATCTCTTCATCATCGTCAAACTCATCGTTTATTTCGCCTACTATTTCCTCTACCACGTCTTCCAGGGTTAGCAAACCGGTCGTTTTACCTTCTTCATCTACCACAATGGCCATGTGCACGTGCTTGTCTTTAAAATCGTTGAGGAGTTCGGCAATATGCTTCTGCTCCGACACAAGCAGCGGGACCCGAATGAGGTGCTGCCACTTAAACTCCGGCCCTTCGTTTATGTGAGGCAGCAGGTCTTTTATGTACAGAATGCCTTCAATCTTGTCTTTGCTGTGGGCATAAACCGGCACACGCGAGTAACCCCATTTCAGTATGAGAGGGAGCAGTTCGGGTATGGTGGCGTTCATATTAAAGGCTACAATGTCTTTGCGCTGACGCATAATCTGGCCTACCGTAATGGAGCCGAAGTTTACGATGCCGCGCAGAAGTTTACGTTCTTCCGGTGATGTTTCTTCGTTAATCAAGGCCATGTCGAGGCTATGGTGCAGCTCTTCTAGGGACTGATGGTATGATTTTGAAAGGTAGTGCTTTTCGATATAATCGCTGATTCCCATAAGGGTGCTGGAAAGCGGCTTAGATACCTCCTGAAGAAAGCTAATGGCAGGAGCCAGTTTACGGGCTATAGAAGCACCGCGTTTGTTAGCGTAGATTTTAGGAAGTACTTCGGCAAAGAACACAATAGAGAAAGTGGCCAGCAGCATACAGCAAATAATAGCCCATGCCGATAAAGACCGTGTGCCGAACACCTGCCACGACACATAAGCAAACAAGGTAATAATGCTGACATTAATACCATTGTTGATGATGAGGAGCGTGGTGAGTAACTTGCGGGGTGTCTGCAGAAGTCTGTAAATTTTTTGCTCAGCCTTGTTGTGGCTGTTTTTGTATTGCTCCAACTCTGCGTCTGAAAGAGCAAAAAAAGCTGCCTCTGCACCCGAGGCGAGTGCGGAGAGCAGCAGTAGGAAGAGGCAGGCCAGCATGGCTGCCACGTATTCAAAGCTGAGTACAGCGGTTAAAATCTGGATGAACTGGAATAAGCTATAACTCAGGGGGTCTCCGGGATCTATACTGTCCAAAGTTAAATCGTTAAGTTAAACATCGTTTAAAACGGCAAGTCGTCTGGCTCGTCGTTTGCGCCGGCAGGTGCTCCGCCGCCCTGAGAAGAGGCGTTGCTGTAGCTGCTTGCCGAAGAAGAAGCTGATGACTCCTGGTAGCCGCCATTGCTGCCACCACCATCGCTCTTGCCTCCTAACATGGTCATATTATCAGCTACAATTTCGGTGCTGTACCGCTGAATGCCATCTTTGTCCTGGTAATTATTAGATCGAATGCGGCCTTCTATGAAGACTGACTGCCCTTTGCGCAGATACTTTTCTGCAACCTCAGCCAGTCCGCGCCAAAGCACAATGTTGTGCCACTCTGTTCTTTCCTGCTTGGCTCCGGTTTTGTCTTTAAACGATTCGGAAGTGGCAATTGGGAAACGGGCTACTGCTACGCCGCCTTCCAGATGCCGGACTTCAGGGTCTTTCCCTAAATTACCAATCAAGATTACTTTATTAACACTTGCCATGTGGTGTGAATTTTTGTTTATTAAATCTGTTTTTGAATCTCGTTTTCAGTAGCACGATTTTGCCTAACGTACTCTGTTAGAATTAAATGCTTTTGTTTAACCAAAGGTTCAAGATTATAAATTTACTAAAATTCCTGCATCTTTCAAATAAGAGCTTATCAGAACCGGCTTAGGTAAATCCTCAATTTCGGAGGGGTTAAAAGCAGCTACTCTGGTTTCTTGCATCACTTCTTCCTTTAAACGCGAATTTAATTCTATAAGATAGAATCTGGCCAATATTTTTTGATGGCTGAGCACATGCTTGTAGTCTTTTCGGGGAAGCTGTATCTGCTCTTCGGTTACGTCGAGGCCACTTTGTTGTAGTTCCTGCACCAGCGCGCTTATAGGTAGGTTCTTGTCTGAGCTTTCGTACAGGAAAAAGTCGTAAAGGCCCTGCCAGATATCGCCGGGCAGACGCTTGCGCAGGTAGTATAGCCCCTGGTGCCTGAAAACAATGTAGTGGAAGTAACGTGGCCTGGCAGCTTTGGCCTTTGCTTTTACCGGTAGCTCCTGCACCATGCCATGGTTAAAGGCAAAGCAAACCTGCTGCAACGGGCAGAACAGGCAGTCGGGCATAAGCGGCGTGCACTGTATGGCGCCAAACTCCATTATAGCCTGGTTAAAGGTGTCTGGGGCATCGGCTGGAATAAGCGAGTCGGCAATGGTTTGAAACACCTTTCGGGAGGCTGGCACTGCGATGTCGTCTGTTACTCCGAAAACTCGCGCCAGCACCCTGAACACATTGCCGTCGAGCACGGCCACCTGCTCCTGATAGGCAAAAGAGGCAATAGCCGCAGCCGTATAGCTGCCTACACCGCGCAGCTTAATGAGTTCAGCATAATTTTCCGGGAAAATACCATCGTGTTCCTGCACTACCTGGCGGGCTGTATGGTGCATATTCCTTGCTCTGGAATAGTAGCCAAGGCCCTGCCACAGCCGCAGAACTTCGTCTTCGGGCGCTGCTGCCAGCTCCTGCACGGTAGGGTAGGTCTCCACAAAGCGCAGGTAATAGGGCAGGCCCTGCGCTACCCGTGTTTGCTGCAAAATTATTTCGGAGAGCCATATATGGTAGGCATTACGGGTTTCGCGCCAGGGAAGCGCCCGTTTATGTTGCCCATACCAGCCAATTAAGGAAGACGAAATAAAAATTGGATCGATACTTGCCATGAAGTGCTTGTCTGAAGATTGTGCTGCGTGCTGTAAAGGGTACAACGAAGAGGCCAAAAGTACATTTTTCTTTTGCTAAAGTTTCTTACGTCCTCCTTAAATTAGAGAGAGCCGGGTATTATTTTAGTTGTGCTAACCATAGTGACTTATTTCATACTGGATCAGAAATTGAACGATTTTTTAGCTGGCTCCTGTATAAAAGCAGCATAGTCGACCAATTGTTTTTAGCGGATGACAGGCCTGCAAACAAAAAAATATAAGACACTGCATAACAAAATATAATGAGTGGCAGCACGTTAGCCAGAAGAGCAACGGCACTATTGGCATGCGTATTGTGTTGTAACACAGAGTAGGGCTTGCGGATAAAGTAAAGCTCTAAGAATTTAACACTAAAGCTTTTACTTATCGAAAAGAAGGGCTACCTTTGTGCCCCGAAAATCCCTGAAAGGCCAGGAATTCTTGCCCGTTATATAAGGAAAATCATATTATTGTCAATTTATAAATTATAAGAAAGTGACTAAAGCAGAAGTAATATCAGAGATTGCTGATAAAACAGGGATTGATAAAGCTGATGTACAATCCACGATTGAGGCTTTTTTCAAAGTAGTGAAAGACTCAATGGCGAATGGTAATAACATCTATGTGAGAGGTTTTGGTAGCTTTGTAAATAAGAAGCGAGCAAAAAAAGTGGCTCGTAATATTTCGAAGAACACATCCATTATCATCGACGAGCATTTTATTCCTAGCTTTAAGCCGTCAAAAACATTTATTCAGAAGATTAAGAACAGCAAAAAAATCAAAGAATTAGCTCATTCTTAATTCTTTTGTATCTTTGCGGTTCTAAAATTATCAATTTGTAATTAACTACCTTAGGTAAAAAGAATGTCACGGTCTCAAATACTAGTTATAGTAGCGGCTCTTGCCATAGTAGCCGTTCTGTTCTTTTTACCTAAAGTAGTTGTTAACGAAGACGATAAGGAGAATTTTACGAAAACCGAATCTGCCATTCCTGAAGGGCACTCCGAAGACGATGGGCATGACCATGGCACAGGAGCAGCCGATGCTGCCAACGTGCACATGACTGCCAGCCCGGAACAACTGCTGGAACTGTCTACCGTTCGGGCCCGATACAACAAGGCAACTGACGACCAGACCCGCAGCCGTGTGGCCGGTGACCTGGCTGCTGCCTATGCTACGGTGCACAAATACGATAGTGCCGGTTTTTATTATGAGCAGGTTGCCATGGCACGCCCAGGAGAAAAAAGCTACAAGCAGGCTGGCGACAGTTACTTCGATGCTTTTACCTATGCGCCTTCGCAGGGGAGAGCCAGCGAACTCGGAGCCAAGGCGCGTGCTATGTACGAGCAGGTGCTGAAGAACAACCCTTCAGACCTCGACTCAAAAACAAACATTGCCATGACCTACATCGCGACAGAAAACCCGATGCAGGGCATAACGCTGTTGCGGGAGGTAATTACAACCGACCCGAACAACCAGAAGGCACTGTTTAACCTGGGCTTGCTATCCATGCAGTCGAACCAGTACGACAAAGCAGAAGAACGTTTTCGTAAACTTGTTTCTGTTAATCCGGAGCATGTGGAAGGTACGTTTTACCTGGCTGTGTCGCTGGCTAAAACAGGCCGTAACGAGGAGGCTGTTACCTACTTCAACAAAGTGAAAGCGTTGAGTAACGATCCGGACCTGGCAACTTCTGTAGACGAGTACCTGGCAGAACTAAAGTAGAA
This sequence comes from Pontibacter qinzhouensis, assembly GCF_008017455.1. Classification (GTDB taxonomy): domain Bacteria; phylum Bacteroidota; class Bacteroidia; order Cytophagales; family Hymenobacteraceae; genus Pontibacter; species Pontibacter qinzhouensis. The sequence goes on from NZ_VRTY01000063.1 coordinate 28,458, forward strand.
AAAGAAATAATTCATAAAATAAAAAATTAAAATTATGCCTTGCGGAAAAAAAAGAAAGCGCCATAAGATTGCTACCCACAAAAGAAAGAAGCGTCTAAGAAAAAACAGACATAAGAAGAAGTAATTTCTTCTAAATAATTTGAGGCCCACATTGCTAAGGCGATAGTGGGCTTTGGTCTATACATACAAATAATTATTTAAGACAAATTGAGTAATGAATTAATCATTAATTCTACTCAAGATGGGGAGCGCATCGCGCTTTTGCAGGATAAGAGACTCGTTGAGTTTCATCACGAGAAAAAAGACACAAACTATATTGTTGGTGATATTTTTCTGGGAACTGTAAAAAAAGTGATGCCCGGTCTTAATGCTGCTTTTATTGATATAGGCTACCAGAAAGATGCTTTCTTGCATTATCATGATCTGGGGGCCAATATCAAAACACTGAACAAGTTCATAAAAGTAGCCCAGACGCAGAAGAACGCTTCTCCAAAACTTAACCAGTTAAAATTTGAGCCTGAGATAGACAAACTCGGCAAAATAGCTGATGTGCTTAAAAAAGGGCAGCAGCTGTTAGTCCAGATTGTAAAAGAACCTATTTCTACCAAAGGGCCCCGTTTATCCTGTGAGCTTTCTCTGGCAGGACGATACCTGGTACTTGTGCCGTTCTCAAACACGGTAAGTGTATCTAAAAAAATCGTCAGCAAAGAAGAGCGTACGCGCCTCAAGCGCCTGATCATGTCGATCAAGCCCGAGAACTTTGGCGTTATTATCAGAACGGTGGCCGAAGGGCGTGAGGTGGCAGAACTCGACAGAGATATGCGCAACATGCTCGACAACTGGGATGAAGGTTTTAAAGCGCTGAAAACGGCTAAAACAAGCGATAAAGTTATCGGGGAGTTAGGCCGTTCTTCTTCCATTTTGAGAGATTTGCTAAACGAAAGTTTTGACAACATAATAGTGGATGATGTCCAGCTTTATGAGGAGATCAAAACATACATCGGCAGCATTGCACCAGATAAACTTAAAATTCTGAAGCACTATGCCGGTAAGACAAAAACCTTCGAACACTTTAACATCGAGAAACAGCTAAAGGCTGCTTTCGGCAAAACAGTGACTATACCGGGTGGCGGATACCTGGTAATAGAGCATACCGAAGCGCTGCACGTGGTGGATGTAAACAGTGGGAACAAATCTAATACCGAAACCGATCAGGAGGCTACTGCCCTGCATGTGAACATGATGGCGGCCCGGGAAGTTGCCCGGCAGCTTCGCCTCCGCGATATAGGTGGTATCATTGTAGTTGACTTCATCGATATGAAGTCGCCCGAGAACCGACAAAGAATTTATGAGGTTTTCAAAGAGGAACTGAAGAAAGACCGCTCTAAATCGACAGTTCTACCCATATCAAAATTTGGCCTCATGCAAATTACACGACAACGTGTAAGGCCAGAGCAAAACATTATTACCGGCGAGGTTTGCCCTACTTGTAACGGAACCGGTAAAATTACGGCCAGTATACTGGTAACAGACGAAATAGACGCAGCGGTAGACGACCTGCTGACAAGCCACAACCACAAGAGTCTGGAGCTTTATATTCACCCGTTTGTGTATGCCTATTATACCAAGGGATTTATTTCGAAGCAAACCAAGTGGTTCTTCAAATACTTTAAATGGGTAAAGCTGGTAAAAGATACCTCGTTAGGTCTCACCGATTTTAAGGTGATGGATGATCGGGGAGATGAAATTGAGTTGCGTACGGCCTTTGCAGAAGTAAACGGCATACCCGAAATTGAAGAAGTAATATAATATTAAAATAAAAGAGCCGCGCCTTCACCAGGCACGGCTCTTTTATTTTATATTCTGCGTGTTCTCTAGAACTTCACGCCAAAATCTAGTGCCACCACGTTGTTCTTTACAGAAATGTTTCTGTTGCTGAAAAGCTTCTCGTAATAATCGTCGATGTCTGATAAGCCTCTGTGGTAAGAGAGGCCAGCCAATAACTTGGTGCTTTGCCCAATCGTGAATTCAAGCCCTGTGCCCAATAGCGCATCAACCTCAAAAATATTGAAGCGTTTAATCATCTTTTCGTTGTTGATAACTTTTCTGTCGTTTACCTCGGCTGCCACTTTGGTATTAAGTGAACCACCTACCTGCACATACAAAATAGTGCCCGGTGCCAACTCGTTGGTAAATAACTTCAGGGTAATAGGAATCTGGATATACTGGATGGATAGGTTGTCGGAACCAGTGGTGATGGAGGTACCGTTGTTGTAATTGTAAGAGATTTTGCCACCTTTGCTACGGTAAAAGAGGCCGGTGCTAAAAGCATAGTTCTGTGCAAAGAAATAGTCGGCAACCACACCGACACCAATTTTCAGGTTGTTACTGTTGCGGAAATTATAAGCATCTTCTGCTATAAATCTGTTGCCTGCAATGGCAGGTGATAACTGCACGCCAATCTCGATCTGAGCGGAGGCGCTAAGTCCAAAACATAAAAACATCAGTAAGAATAATAGCTTCTTCATTTGCATAGTTTAAATTGAAAGATAAAGATACTCCAAAAGCAATAACGCTGTATTTTTGCACAAATATATAATAGAATGTATTACAGACTACTCATACTAGTATCAGTTCTTTTTGTTTACGGCTGCAGGCAAAGCACCTGTGGCATTCCCGCGGCAGCCGAAAAAATACCCGTTCAAGTGGAGATAGAGCGTTTGGAGGCTCGTTTCTTTCAGGATACCAGCAAGCAGGCGCTGGCCGAATTTGTGCAGAACCAGCCTGATTTTGTTGCGAATTTTTTCAGGAGAAGCCAACTCCGATCCGATTCGGTGCTGGTAAATGCTCTGCATGGTTTAGCCACTAACCCGGAACTACGCAAACTAGGCAAAGAGGCCGAGGCGAAGTTCGGCGATATGCAACAAGAGCGGCAGCAACTGGAGGCTGCCTTTAAGGTTATAAAATATTACTACCCCAATTTTGCAGTGCCCGAAGTTAAAACGTTTGTATCGGGGCTGAGCCAGGATTTCCTGATTACAGACAGCCTTTTGGTGCTGGGAATCGATTTTTTTATAGGTCAGGATGCCAGTTACCGCCCCGATGTTTACGATTATATTCTGAGGCGGTACGAGCGAGCTAACATGATACCCACCGCTATGCTCCTGCTCTCAAACCAGTATAACCAGACAAGCCAGACAGAGCGAAACCTGCTCTCTGAAATGATCAACACCGGTAAAGCCTATTACTTTGTAGAATCGGTGATGCCTTGCACACCCGACTCATCTATTATCGGGTACAGCAGAAAAGACATAGCCGATGTGTTCCATAACGAAACTAAAATATGGGCGCATTTTATAGAGAAGGGGCTGCTATACGAGAAAAATCCTTTTGTTGTCACCAAATACATTGGCGAACGCCCCAATACTCCCGAAATAGATGCCACTGCTCCAGGCCGCATTGGCACCTGGTTAGGCTGGCAGATTGTGCGCAAATACATGGAGCGCAACCCGAACATTACACTACCAGAGCTGATGGCCGAAACAGATCACCAGAAAATATTTAACGCCTCAAAGTACAAGCCACAGAAGTAGGGTCTCTATGTTTAAAAGTCAGAAAGTTAAAAATTTAGCTAACTCTGCTGTAGTAGTTGCTACAAACAAATTATTCTAATCAAAAGGCCCTTCCAAAGGCAAAACCACCTGTTACAGGTCAAGGGTTGGCTTAGCACGTGTTATCTAAAATTCTTATGCGCTTAACGCTACTGCACCAGCACCACCATAACCCCGATTGCCCGGCTACCTGCAGGCACTACACCTTTATGGAGGCACTGGCGCAAAGGCACAACATTAGCCTGATAACAAGCAGTGCCTGGCGACAGCATCGCATAACGCAGGATTACAGTTGGGTACCAGACGGTGTGACTTTGTTCGAGTCTGATGTGCCATACAAAAATAAAATGAACGTGCCGCAGCGGCTGTTCTCTTATAGCCGCTTTGCCGCCTACTGCCTCACCAAAGGCTTAACCGGCCTTAAACCCGATGCTATCTGGGCAGTGGCTACGCCGCTCTCCACACCCTGGGTAGCAGCCCGTGTGGCTGCCCTTCGCAGTGTGCCCTGGGTGTTTGAGGTGCAGGACCTGTGGCCATCTTTCCCGATTGCCATGGGAGCCGTAAAAAACAAATGGCTGCAGCGCAGGCTCTACCAGCAGGAGCGCAGCCTCTACCACAGCGCGAGCCACATTATTACGCTCTCTCCCGACATGACCGATTATATTGCGGAGCTGGGGGTGCCCCGGCAGAAGATTACCACCAACCTGAACGGCACCGACCTGCACCTAGCGCAGCAGGTAACCAACGGGCAGGTAGAAGCACTCCGGCAACAGTTGCAGCTGCAGGGCAAGCAGGTGGTGCTGTATGCAGGCACTTACGGTCGCGCCAACGATATTCCTACTATACTGGAGGCAGTGGCAGCCTTAGCAGATAACACAGCAATACAATTTGTGTTTACGGGCGGCGGCTATTATGAGCCGCAGGTGCAGGAAGTTGCCCGCAAGCACCCGAACCTGACGCTGGTACCACCGCTGCCACGGCACAAGGTATTTACGCTGTTCAAGCTGGCGACCCTCTCGCTGGTAACTTTTAACGACCTGCCGGTGCTGCAAACAAACTCGCCGGCCAAGTTTTACGATAGCCTGGTGTGCGGTACGCCTGTTATTGTAACAAACCCTGGCTGGACCAAAACCTTTGTAGAGCGCTTTGGCTGTGGCTGGTACACGCCTGCAGAAAGTGCCGTTAACCTCTCCCTAACTATTCGCTATGCCCTCGAAAACCATGAGGAGCTAAGAGCAGCAGGAGCCAGAGGTGCTATGGTAGCCAAAAAGCAGTTCGATCGGTTGAGCCTGGTAATGCAGGTAGAGGAGGTGTTAAAGAACGTTGTAAAATAAGCCCTTGGCAAAATCTCCTTCAGTTTCTTTCGGAAGGCCAATTCCATTAGAAAAATTTAATTGCCGGTTGTTAATAGGTGAGTGCTGTATCGTCTGCTGATTCTTCTGAAGTTGCGGCTGTGGCACTGCTTACCCTTAGAGGTCGGGTGCCTCAAACCTCTTCAGAAGGCCTAATTCATTTAAATAATTTGGAAGGCACCTGAGCTCAATCCTACAGTTTTTAAAGCATATATTTTCTTTTTTATCCTTTTTTAATAGATATAAGTGTCTATATAGTAGTTTGTTATTATGTAATTGATGTTGTGTTTTTTTCTATTTTGAAAATTCTGGCACGGGCTTTGGAATGTTGCTATCAACTAAGCAGTAATTAGTAGGCCTACAGTTTTTGCTTTCAAAAGGAAATAGTTCAGAAAGCTTTAAATAGAAAAAGATATGAAAAAGATATTTGTAATGCTCGCCTTAGGTGTAATGGTTGCTGGTGGTTCTTATGCACAAAATGCTCCTCAAAAAGATAAAAAAGCCAAGACAGAGCACCGTGCAAACAAAGGTGACAAAAAAGCACATAAGTCTCCCGAGGAAAGAGCTAAAATGAGAACGGAGCGTATGTCGCAGAAATATGAGCTCAACAAATCGCAGCAGAATAAGCTGGAGGCCTTGCACCTGAACCAGGCAAACCAGATGCAGGCAATGCGCGAAAACCAACAAGCCGACCGGAGCAAAAGCAAAGAGGCGATGAAAGCCAGCCAGGCGCAATACCAGGCTGAACTGAAGAAGATACTCAATAACAAGCAATACGCCCAATACGAAGCCGACCGCAAAGAAATGCAGGCACGCTATGAGAAGAGAGGCCAGGAGCGTGGCAAAGAGTTCAGAGGGAAAGAAGGCGCGAGATCGTCAGAAAGAAGTTAATTTCAAAGATTTTCCATAGTTAAGTTTAAGTTAAAAGGAGCAGGCATAGCCTGCTTTTTTTGTTTTCAGCCCTTTACAGCTTTCACGGCACCAGCAACAGCACATTGTTATTTCTGTTAACCTTATTGCTGCAGCAAGGTATAGTAAAAGCAAAAAGAAACGTATGCATCAGTTCGTAACCCTCCTCCCGATGGTGTTCCTGCTTCTGCTGGCAGGCTGCAACAACCCTGAAAGCACTACCGAGGCCCAGCAAGCGGAGGCAAGTGCCGATGATCAGCTATTTTTTGCGTCTCTTAACCGCGCCATTCACCAGGGGCAGTACGATGGCACCATAACCTTAGGAAACCTGAAAAAGCATGGCACCCTGGGAGTAGGCAGCTCAGCCCGGCTCGCCTATGAACTGGTGCTGGTCGATGGGATAGCTTATGGCATACCCGCTGATGGCAAGGTATACGAACTCCCCGATACCACCCAGATACCCTTTGCCGCCATCAAACATTTCAGGCCGGAGCAGAAACTGGTGCTGAACCGCTCTGTAACGCTGCAGGAACTGGAGGTATACCTCGACTCGGTGCTTACCAGGAATACCTTTGCTGCGCTTAAAGTCTCAGGCAGATTTTCGAAGCTGAAGTACCGGAGTTTTAACCCACAGCAGCCGCCTTATAAATCCACAGAACAGGTACCCGATGTACTTTTTGAGCGCGAAAATCTGACGATCGATATGGTGGGATTTTTTACGCCTGAGTCGGCGGAGGTGCTGAACAGCCCGGTTTACCATTTTCATTTTGTAGACGAAGGCCGCACCACCGGAGGCCATGTGCTGAATGGTGTGGCAGAACAGGTAACCATCGAGATAGACTATGCCAGCGGCCTGCAGGTGCAACTGCCAGACCCCAAACTGCTGCAACACCTCGACTTGAACAAGCCGATAAATGAGTAATTACTCCTGTTTAACCCTCAAATGAAATATGCTATAAATAGCTTCGGAAGGCCATTTCCATTAGAATAATTGCTGGATGTTAATTGTTAAATGGGTTAATGGTTTAATTGGTAAATTGTTTATTTGAAGATTTGGAAATTTGAAGATGGAGAAATATTGAATGAGTGAATAAAAAAGCTTCAGTTCATAACTTTTAACTCTTCACTAACAAAAGGTCTAACAGCTAAAAAAATTACCCACCCAGCTTGTTTTCAGGGTCGTCTGGTATGTTGGGGAAGTTTTTCTGGAAGAACTGGCAAAAGTGCGTGAGCGGGCATTCTTCGCATTTGGGGCGGCGGGCAACGCAGATGTAACGGCCGTGCAGAATAAGCCAATGATGTGCTTTCGCTACCAGTTCCTGCGGTAGGTTAGCCACCAGTTGCCGCTCTACCTCCAAAGGAGTTTTGGCATCTTTTGTAACCAGGCCAAGGCGCTTGCTCACCCGGAACACGTGCGTGTCTACAGCCATGGCGGGCTGGTTCCAGATAACCGATACAATTACGTTGGCGGTTTTGCGGCCTACGCCCGGCAGTTTAACCAGGTCTTCTACAGTGCTTGGTATTTCGGAGTTGAACTGCTCTACCAGCATTTTGCCCAGGCCAGCCAGGTGCCTGGCTTTGTTGTTAGGGTACGATATGCTTTTGATATAAGGCAGCACCTCTTCCGGAGTGGCCGTAGCCAGGTGCGCAGGAGTAGGGTAGGCCTCAAACAGAGCAGGTGTTACCATGTTCACGCGCTTATCGGTACATTGGGCACTAAGTACCACGGCCACAATAAGCTCGTAAGGGTTAGTGTACGCCAGCTCTGTTTCCGGCTCCGGAAAGTTCTGCGTAAAATATTCGATCAGGTGCCTGAAGCGTTCCTTTTTCTGCATAAAAAAAGTTTACAGTCAGTTAAGACTGCAAACTTAAGCTTTTTGAATAATTAAGGATGTTATTTACCGCTCTATCGGGCGGTATTTTTATGGAACCGGTTAGCAGGTGGTGTACCATTAAAAGATCGGAGCAGCTCTCAGCCAACTCACTGTCTTGCATTAAGGCCAATTCCAGTTGTTCACAGGCATCATCTGCCAATTCATTATAAACGTACTGTATTAGCTCATTCTGAGTAGAGGTTTTTATCATAAGTGATACTTTGGTTTAGCATCTTCTTCCGAAGGTTAATAAGCGCGTAGCGCATACGACCTAAGGCAGTGTTGATGCTCACCCCGGTAGCCTCAGCTATCTCCTGAAAGCTCATGTCAGCATAATGCCGCATCATAAGCACTTCGCGCTGCGCCTGTGGCAGCGTCTGGATTAGCTCGCGCAGGCGGGTGTGCGTGTCCTCCTTTATTTGCAGCGACTCTGCTGAGTCTTCGGCAAACGATAGGTTATTGAACACATTGCTCCCGTCTTCCAGGGTGATCATCGGGCTACGCTTCTCTTTCCGGAAGTAGTCGATAGCCAGGTTATGGGCAATTCGGCATATCCAGGACGAGAATTTACCTTCTTCGTTGTACCGCCCGCTCTTCATGGTATGGATAGCTTTTATAAAAGTATCCTGCAGAAGGTCTTCAGCGGTGTACGAATCTTTAACGATCAGATAAATCGTAGTATATACTTTGTTTTTGTGTCTGTTTACTAATTGTTCAAACGCATTTTCTGTACCTGCGATGTAAAGCGTTACCAATGCGGAATCGCTTAGCTGGGTAGTTATATTCATCGTAAAAGCTACATTATGTTAACGTAAAGCTTTATATCATATTGTAAACGTTTGAATTATTAAACAAATCTTTTCAGAAGGGTAAATCAAATATAAGTAAAGGTTTTAGTTTGTGCAAATGTTGCTACAGCTTCTCAAGAAAAAGATTTTGCAGCGCATGCACTAACTGTTCTGCCGATAACGTTAGCCGATTTCAATGTCAGTTATTGCTGGTCCTCCTGTAGCTAAAACCTTGTTTTAATGAATCTTAAAACTACCGTTTGTAAGTGCCGCAGGAGCAGACAACAAGTGGCTGTTTATATATGGCACAATAATCTTACCAATTGCTGCTTCGGCTCCTGAAAGGTGCGTTAAATTATTTATTGAATTAGGCACTTGTTTAATGGCTAAGAAAGCTGTAAATTGATTGAAATAGAGCTATTTACATG
>NZ_VRTY01000064.1 GCF_008017455.1 Pontibacter qinzhouensis
TGTTAGGCTAAAGCCGTAACATCTAAAAAGCCACTAAAAAAACGAGTGACACAGTTCTGTTTACACTCCCACCGAAAACGTTACAGTTTACGGTTCGTGCTTTTTTACTTTCAGGCCGATGTAAAACAGCCACCCGTGCAGCAACAACCCTTGCTACTAAAACAGCCAAAATGTTTTTGGAAGGCTATTTTCATGTAAATAATTTAAGAGTACAGCGCTTTTTTGCTTCTTTAAAGACAGGTCGGCTCAGTAATTAAGTACATGCAAAGAAGTTCTGCTACATAAGTTAACCTGTTTCAGTGGTAGCTTCCTAATTATTTGAATAAAAACGGCCTCCAGAAGGTTTTGCACTCAAATTTTGTCAAGGGTCTACCTGATGCTATCTAGTACATAATTGTACTTAGTGTTTTACAAAGCATTAAATGTCGGTATCAGATTATACCCAAATTAGGTTGCCGGTGAAAACAGACGGCAACAGCGGAAGGTAAAGACGTAACCATTTTAGTATTGGTGTTGCCTTTGGTTTTAGGAGTAGCTGCAGCAGGCACAGACAAACTAAATAGCTGGTGTAGCATTACAAATTATCTTGGTAGAAGTGTGTAGCACCGGCAGTTGCTGCAGGTTGCTGCCATATTTTACTAATTTAAACTAAATTGCACCTTATCCGTGTGCCGGCTCTTTTCCGTAAACCACACGTGTTAGTCTGAAGTGCCGGATCGGCAACGAGAGCAACAAACAAGGTAGGCTCCTGCAACCAGACTGGCTTTTTTCATACCAACAAGTTTATAAGCATATTGCATCTATGACCAACTTTTACTTCCGAATTCCTCCTGACAAAAGAAATTACCTCCCGTTCATTTTCCTGGTTTTTATACTCCTCTCTTTTCGCAGCTTAGCCAACGATAGCCACCACTTTATTCCGTTGCCGCTCAACGACCGAATAAAAGGGGCCAGTGCCATTGTAGAAGGAGAAGTTGTGGCGCAGCAGTCGTTCTGGGATGACGCGCAGCACAATATCTATACCTCCAATACCATTAAGGTTTACAAGGTGTTTAAAGGCCAGGTACAGGAAGAGCAGATTGAACTCATAACCGAAGGAGGCCAGGTAGGATTTAAGATACACGTTTTTTCGGCAGCGCTTAAACTGAAAAAAGGGCAACAAGGTATTTTTTTCCTGACGGGAGAGCAGCCACTCGGTACCACACCTGGTAAGCAGCGCCTGAAGACGAGAGCCTTCGGGAGCGAGCAAGGCTTTATACACTACGACCTGAAACAAGGTACCGCCAAAGATGTGTTTTACCGGTACAACTCCGCACCTGAGCTTTATAACTCCATTACCGTTGCCACCGGCACCTCTTTCCGGGAGCTGACCGAAAACGTAAAACTACGCGAGGCAGCAGCCCCACAGCAGCTCAGAGAGCAGCAAATACTATTGACACCTGTTATTGCCAGTTTTTCACCGGCAGAGGCAAGTGCCGGCACAGCCACCATTCTGACTATTAACGGAAGTGACTTTGGCAGCAGCCGTGGCAATGGCTCTGTTGAGTTCCGCAACGCCGACGATGGCGGCAATACCTGGATCAAGCCTCTCCCGCGCGATTACATCTCGTGGTCTAATACGCAGATACGGGTGCAGATACCCTCTTACGGCGAAGATGGGGGCACTGCCGGAACAGGACAGGTACGGGTAAATGCCCCAGACGGCAGTATTGCCACCAGCACCGACAGCCTGAGCATACCATTTGTGTACTCGAACCTGGCTTTTGACGGAGGCGCCCGCTCGTTCAAACCTGTGCTCTCGAATTTAAACAACCTGGGCGGCTACACCATGCAGTTTGGGCCAGGTATGCAAAGCAGGGCAGCGGCACAGGAGGCCTTCAGGCGCTCCATGAACAGCTGGATCTGCAACACCCAGGTTAACTGGCGTATTGGTTCCAACACCACCATAGCCACTGCTGCAGACGATGATGTAAGTATGATCAATTTTGTGCCGGGTGCCACGGTAGGGCAGAATGTGCTGGCCAGCACCGTGAGCCGCTACGAGGGCTGCCGGAGCGGCAACGATACGCTGTTGTGGGTAAGTGAGTTCGATATGCAAATAAACAGCGCCATAAACTGGCAATTCGGCCCAGGTGGGCCAGCCAGAGGCCAGTACGATTTTGAAACAGTGATGCTGCACGAATTGGGCCACGCACACCAGCTGGGGCACGTTATTCTGCCCCGGGCTGTTATGCACCATGCCGTGGAGTCGCAGGCTCTGTACCGCGACCTTAGCAATGACGACATAACCGGGGCAAATTTTGTGATGGACAGAAGCCTGATCGCTAACATTTGCCAGCAGCCCCCCATGCTCCCCAGTAACAGTCAAGACTGCAATTTTCCTGCTGAAAATAACCTGCTTGCCTATCCTAACCCAATTATTCCCGAAAACGAAACGCTGAACCTGCAGTTTCTGGTTGACGAAGACACCAGCCTTACCTTATTCCTTTACGATTACACTGGCAAGCTGGTAAAAGAGTTCACAGCTGAGTTTTCAAGCTTAAATGCTCCTGTAGAAGTTCGATTACATAGTTTAGCGGCAGGTATGTACATACTCAGGTGGACCCACGCCGACAGAAGCGGTGAAGTAAAAGTAATGAAGCTGTAAAGTGCGTCAACTGCATCAGAAAGTAAAAAGGCCAGCTCTTCAGCTGGCCTTTTCGTTTGTTTTCTGTTAAGGTCCAAGAGCAACAATGATGTCGTTATCTACTTGTTACTGTTAGGTTGCGGAGCGTATTAAGTTTGTAGCTTGGAAAGGGTCCGGTATATGTTATCAAAGGTGCTCATCATACCGCTCAAATAAAAGGCAAATTCACCCCATAAAGTAACATGCCATTTTCCCCTAAATTAAAGATCACCCAAGCTCTACAACAGCCATATGTTTAACTTAAAAGCATTTTCAACAATTTAAAAACTTCAAAAGGTAACATCATAAGATGGCGCAATTTTGCAAAAAACTAGCTGGCGGCTCCTACCCAGAGGCTGCAAAACGAGCGCCAGAGGTAAAAAATCAACTACAAAAGCCAGCCTAAAGATCAGAAAAAAACGTGTAGCAACAGGCATCGGTACCTAATATATTCTTTCCCGAGCAGCCTTCTGCCTCAGGCACTGTAGCAGCTGCTTGTTTTTAAAGTAAATTTTTGGAAGGATCGTGTAACTTTGCTTACGATAAAAAAGCCAACACCTTATGCCACACGACAGCACGACCTGGGTACAACTTATTTCAAAAAAACGATATGAGGCGGCAACAGATGCAGAGAAGTACGGATCAGACGAATCGGTGCGGGGCGAGTTTCAGCGCGATTACGACCGCATTGTGTTCTCATCTGCGTTCAGGCGGCTGCAGAACAAGACCCAGGTAATGCCGATGCCCGAAAGCGACTTTGTGCACACCCGCCTTACCCACAGCCTCGAAGCCTCGGTGGTAGGCAGGTCGTTGGGGCGCATTGTAGGCAAAAGCATTCTGGAGCGCCACCCACAGCTGGCCCACGAAAAGCACATTCAGGAAGCTGATTTTGGCGACATAGTAGCTGCTGCCTGTCTGGCACACGATATTGGCAACCCGCCTTTTGGGCATTCAGGCGAAGATGCCATTTCTGCTTATTTCTTGAGCGAGGCGGCGCAACCTTTTCTACAAAACCTCACAGCCACTCAGCTGGCCGACCTGCACCGCTACGAAGGCAATGCGGCTGGTTTCAGGGTGCTAACCTATACCTACCCGGCGCACTGCAACATGCCTGGTGGCCTGAGCCTGACCTATACCACCCTCGCCACCTTTACCAAATACCCGAAAGAATCGTTGCCGGTTGTGGGTGGCACCAAAAACACCAGCGAAAAGAAATATGGCTTTTTCCAGACGGAGCGGAAGTGGTTCGATACTATTGCCAAAGAACTGGGGCTGTTGCCTAAGGGAGCAGAGGACGAGGTGTTTTATCACCGGCACCCGCTGGCTTTCCTAGTAGAAGCGGCCGACGATATTTGCTACCGTATCATCGATTTTGAGGATGGGCTGAAGCTGGGGCTGGTACCGCACGAAAAAGGCATGGCCCTGCTCAGCCAGATCCTGAACGATGCTCCCGGCCGGGTTTCGCGCATTAGTTTTTACGATTGGCGAGAGGAGATTGGCTTTTTACGTGCCCGGATTATCGGCAAACTCATAAACGAGACTGCCGCCATTTTTCTCCAGCATGAGCAGGAGATACTGGCTGGCACCTACGACAAACCGCTGATAAACGAACTGGCCTGCAAGCCTGTGCTCGACGAAATCGGGAAGTTATCGGTGAGCCTGATTTACAACAACAAGCCGGTGCTGGAAATAGAGGCTGCTGGTTTTGAAGTACTTGGAGGGCTGCTCGATGCCTGTATGAAAGCCGTGTTCAGGCCGGCATCCAAACATCACCGCAAACTGGCGGCACTCATACCGCCACACTACCTGCAACTACCCGAAACCGCCACCGATTACGAGCGCATTATTCACCTGACCGACTACGTCACCAGCCTCACCGACCAGGCTGCGCTGGGCCTTTACCGCAAAATAAAAGGTATAGAACTTCCGAAGATGTATTAAGCAGCTGCAGGAAGAGACAAAAATCTTTTATTGATATACTTGCAAACTACACCTAGATAGGGCAGTGTAGAAAGAAACTACGCTCACCATAATAAACTTACTTACTCATTAAATCACAAATTACCATCTCCACCAGTTAACAAGCAAGCCATTTAGCAATCAGCAAAGAACAACCACCAATCAAATTATTCAAATAAAAACACCCTCCAAAAGGTTTTGGGACTTAAAATGCTCAAGGGTTTAAACGCCTGGCAACATCATTGAAGCGGCGACTGTCGTACATCTGCTTAAAACCTGCCCTCTTTCTATGAAAATACTGACTGCTGCCCAAACCCGCGCTGCCGATTCGTTCACCATAAACCAGCAGGGCATTGCCTCTGTTGACTTAATGGAGCGTGCCGCAAAAGCTTTTACCTGCTGGTTCGAAAATAAATTCAGACCCGATAAAGCCATATTCGTTTTTTGCGGCCCCGGCAACAACGGTGGCGACGGCCTGGCAGTGGCCCGCTTACTGCATGCGCGTGGGTATGTGGTGCAGGTACTCATAGTTGGCGATACAGAGAAAGCATCAGCAGATTTCCGCCTAAACCTGAAAGCTCTTCCGCAGGAGGTAAAGCCGGTAGTGGTTACAGAAGCTGTTGCTACTCCCACTGTACCTGCCGATGCCGTTATAGTAGATGCCCTGTTTGGCACCGGACTTAACCGGCCTGTTACCGGGCTCTATGCTGCTATTATAGCTAACATAAACGAAAGCAAAGCCTGCCTCGTGGCTATCGATATACCCTCCGACCTCTACACCGACAGCCAGACGCCAGCAGCGGGAGCCGTAGTAAAAGCAGCTTATACGGTTAGTTTTGAATTGCCAAAGCTGGCGTTCCTCCTGCCACAACACGAGGAGCTTATAGGAGAGTGGCATGTAGTGCCTATCGGCCTCGATGCCGGGTTTATAGCGGCAACGCCTACCAGTTACCACCTCACCTGCCTTAACAGCGCGCAGCAGCTGCTGAAGCCCCGTAGCAAGTTCTCGCACAAAGGCACTTTTGGGCATGCCTTGCTGGTGTGCGGCAGCTATGGCAAAATGGGAGCCGCTGTACTGGCGGCACAAGCCTGCCTGCGTAGCGGGGTAGGCCTGCTTACCTTACGCGCTCCTGCCGCTGGCTACACGGTGCTGCAAACTGCCGTACCCGAAGCCATGACGCTTGCCGACACAAATAAAAAGCACCTGTCGTCGCTACCCAAAGAGCTGGCGCCTTATACTGTGATAGGTGTTGGCCCCGGCATTGGGCAGGAGAAAACCACCCGCGCCATGGTTGGGCAATTGTTGGCCACTGCCTCTCAGCCACTCGTTATAGATGCTGATGCCATAAACCTGATTGCCGGAAGCGATAAACTAAAAGCCATGCTGCCGAAAGGGAAGGTTATATTTACGCCACACCCAAAAGAATTCGAACGCCTGGCAGGCAAAACCGCAAACAACTACGAGCGGCTGGAGAGACTTCAGGAATTTTGCAGAGAGTTTAGTTGCTACCTTGTGCTGAAAGGAAGCCATTCGGCAGTAGGCACTCCAGAGGGCACCATCTATTTTAACTCTACAGGCAATGCAGGCATGGCAACAGGGGGTACCGGCGATGTGCTTACAGGCATTATAACTGCCTTGGTGGCTCAGCAATACAGCCTCGAAGCTGCTTGCCGGCTGGGCGTGTATGTGCATGGCCTGGCAGGCGACCTGGCCAAAGCAGAAGTAGGCGAAATAGCCATGGTAGCCTCCGATTTGATTCGTTATTTACCGCAAGCCTTCCAGAAGCTGCTTCAGGTATAGAGAGTAGCCAAATACACCAGGCTGGCATGCAGTAGCATAGCCCCATCTGCAAGCAGCGCATAATACAAGCGCGGCTTCTCCTCCGACGAGTATACAACAACGAGGGCTGCCAAAGCAGATGCCAGCAGCAAGGCTATTTCTACCAGGGCAGTTTCCATTACCGTGCCCAGTACACCATTCAACACCAACAAACCCAACGACAACAGTTTAGTATTTCGGACGCCAATAAAGCCGGGAACGGTGAGCGTGTTGGTTTTCTGGTCATAGAGGTAATCGCGGATGTCGAAGAGCAGAGCCAGCGCCAGAATAAATAAAAATCGTCTTAAAAATAACAACAGCACCTCTTGTTCCCATACGACAGCGCCTGCCTGCATCACCGGAAAAAACACTGTAACGGCAGCCCAGACGTAAGCAATTAAAAACACCTTTAGCAAAGGTACGCTCCTGAGCGGGCGCACTTTTTTCGATTTGTACAGAATCGGGACAGTATAACCTACCGAAATGAGGGCCAGGTGTAGGATGAACCAGCCACTGAGCTGCAGTTTAAATACCCAATAAAGCACAGCGGCTCCTGCCAGGCTACTTAAGCCTATTATAGCCAGTTCCTGCCTGTGCCTCAGTGTCCAGGAAGTGGGTGCTGGTTTTGTGGAGGCATTCGCCTGTCTGAGCACACTTTGCACGCTGCTTAAGTTGTAGGTAAATAAGGTTGCTAGAAAAACAAAGGTCGCCAGCGCCAGCGATACCGGCAGGCCTGCCAGCAGAAATGTTTCGATGGTCAGGAAAAAGGCACAAAACGATATAAACACGTGGCTGTATAGCAACAGGCGTAAGCCTTTCACCAACAAACCGAAAATTCTGGTTTCTATGGCAAGGCTGTTGTTGCTAAGGCTTATCCTTTCGTGTTTGTGCATGGGCAAATTCTGTAATCCCGACAGGCTCTGCTCAGAAATAGAGTCAGACAAAAATTCTTTAGTGGTTAAAGGCGTATAAGGTGGCGTTTCAGCTTATTTTTTAAAAGTCCTGCACTTTCTCATCAACCTTCAAATTCAAAATTAGCACAATAACCAATTATTCTAATGGAAATGGCCTCCCAAAGTTTTTTTGATATTTTATGCTCAGGGTATATGGCAAAAACATATGTTCCTGCAGCCACACATTTTACATTTAGTTTTAACACTATATGCTTTCGAGCCAAGTGTATCGGCCATACCCTTGGCAGAATTGTGAAGAAATTCCTTTGGAAGGCCATTTTTATTAGAAGAATGCAAAAGCAAGATTCCCTTTATACTTACCAGATAAAGCTAAATGGAATGTACTTCACAGTTTGGTGCTACCGTAAAAAAAAAGCCTGACGCATGTTATATACGTCAGGCTTAATGGGGAAAGTAAAAATTTACACGATAGTTTTTTCTTTCGGTACTCTGAACGTTGCATCGTAGAGGCTGATGCTTTCCTTAATAATGCCGTATGCGTGTTCCCGGCCTAAGAACTGCTCAACAATTACTTCTTTGTTTTCCAGCTTCTTATAGTCTTCGAAGAAACGACGTAGCTCCAGCAAGGTGTGAGGAGGCAACTCAGAAATATCGTTGATATGGCGCACCGACATGTCGTTGTTGGCAACTGCTATAATCTTATCATCTTCTTCGTTGTTGTCGATCATTTGCATAACGCCAATAACTTTGGCATCTATGAGGCACATAGGTTGCACATCAATAGAGCAGATAACCAGAATATCCAGAGGGTCTTTATCGTCGCAGTAAGTTTGCGGAATAAAGCCGTAGTTGGCAGGATAATGAACAGAGGAGAAAAGCACTCTGTCTAATTTGAGCATACCGCTGTCTTTATCCAACTCATACTTTGCTTTCGAACCTTTCGGTATTTCAATAATAGCGCTTACTACACCTGGAGCTTCGTCTCCGAAACTTACATCATGCCATGGATTAAATTTTGCCATTTCTTAATTAAATAAATATTGATTCTTTTTTATAATACTGTTGCCTGATGGCGCTGTTACTTCATTAGCTCCTGTAGTGGCCGGCCAACCGTTCCGTTCGGCTCCTGAATATATAGCCAGGAAGCAATGGTGGGCGCAATGTCAGCTACCATTACTTCTGCAGAACTTTCGCCTGGCTTTACCTGCCAGCCGTACCACACCAGCGGCACATGGGTATCGTAGTTCGAATAAGAACCATGCGTGGTGCCGGTCGGGTTCTTAGAAGATCCTCCTTCAAACCAGCCGGGGCGCAGGGTAATCAGTACATCTCCGGAGCGCTCCGCATTGTAGCCATTGGCCATTCTGTTCACCATTCCTTCGCCCCAGCCACTGCGCTGTATACTTTCGGCTGCCATCGCCCTCGATACTGCGTTAAACCTTGTTACATAATCTGCAACTGCGTCCTGAAGTTCCAACTTATTTAACTTTTTGGCTTTTATAAGCTTGTGGTTCAGGTAAAGCTGCTGGTTTGTGTACCGCTCTATCCATTTGCCAGCGCCGTATGTTTTATTTAAATAAGCTTCGGCAGAGTCTGCTATTATACTTGAGTTAGCCACTCCGGCTGGCACATTTAAATCTTTCATGTAGCCAGGCACGTGAGCTGCTCCGTGGTCGGCAGTCAGAAACACCAGTATATTCTCTGTACCGAGCTGCTGCTCCAGGTACTGCAGGATCTCTTCAATGTCTTTATCGAGCCGCAGGTACACATCCTGCACTTCAATGGAATTTGGCCCGAAAGTGTGCCCTACATAATCTGGTGTTGAGAAGCTTACTGCTAAAAAGTCTGTATGGTTGCCCTTCCCAAGGTTTTCGGCAGTAAGTGCCGCCAGTGCAAAATCTTTTGTAATAGAGTTACCTGCTGGTATAGAACGAATTAGCTCATAATCTTTTTTCCTGATGGCCGGAATATTATGCGGAAAAACAGGCCGCTCCTCACCAGAAAGCCTGCCTTCCCAGGGCACATCATCGGCAGTGCTCTGTGTGTACTGCTCTATTGGCAGGAGTGTGTTCCAAACCTCATTCAGATATTTATCTGGGAGTTTCTGATCATTAAACTGTTGCACCCATGCTGGCAGTTCGTTGGCATAGTAGCTACTTGTAATCCAGTTTCCAGATGGAGAATCGAACCAATACGCACCGTTTGCCAAATGGCCTGCCGGTAAAATGGAGCCTCTGTCTTTCAGCGACAAGCCTATTACTTTAGAACCCATGTTTGTCGCCAGCCGCAGTTCGTCGGTTATGGTGGTAGTAAACAAGTTTCTAGGCGACATCAGGCCTGCATCAGAGGTACTTCCTACTGTCTTTACTGTTTTGTCTTCTACACAATATACATATTGCCCTGTATGCCTGTTATACCAGTTATTGCCAATAATACCGTTAATGGCAGGCACACTTCCGGTATAAATAGAGGCGTGGCCCGGAGCAGTATATGTTGGCACATAGCTATATTGTGCATACTTGAAATTAAAGCCTTTACCTACCAGCTTTTTAAATCCTCCTGCTCCGTATTGGTCCCAGTAGCGGTATAAGTAATCATATCGCATTTGGTCTACCACAATTCCAACAACAAGTTTTGGCCTTGGTATGGGGGCAGATTCAGAAAGAACCTGTGTGGTTGTTGGTGATCCTGTTTTAGATCCTGTACAGGCATTTAAAAAGCATATTGCCAGCACCACCAGCCTCAGCGGGGTAATAGTTTTAATTTTTTTAGAAGTCATTTTTTGTTTAAAGGGTTTGCCACAAATGTAGCAAGCCTATGAGCAAACTGGAATTAACCTTCTGCTAAAGATAATAATTTAACAATTTTATAATTTATTTAGCTTTTTGCAAATGTACCGCAATAAAAAACGCCCATCTTTAGGATGGGCGTTCCTTTTATATAGCATTCTTAACTTTTATTTTGCCGCCAATGCCTCTGCACCACCAACAATTTCAAGTATTTCGTTTGTAATGGCTGCCTGACGAGTTCTGTTATACGTGAGTTTAAGCTGTTTCAGCAGTTCCCCTGCGTTTTCAGTTGCTTTGTCCATGGCTGTCATACGGGCACCGTGCTCAGATGCATTAGATTCCAGTACTGCTTTGTAAACCTGTATCTTCAGCGATTTAGGAATCAGTTCTACAATGATCTCTTCTTTAGAGGGCTCAAAAGTATAGTCTGCAGTCATAGTGTTGGCAGCTGCTACATCTGCAGGCTGATCTTCTATAGGCAGGAACTGTTCTGTACGGACAATTTGTGTAGCTACGTTTTTGAACTCATTATAAACTAACACGACCTCATCGAACTCCTTATTCACAAAACCATCCATGGCACGCTCTGCAGCAACACGAACAGTATCGAATGAAAGGTTTGAGAAGAGTGTGCTATATTCACCTATGGTATTGTACCCTTTCTTCATAAAGGCTTCATGGCCTTTTTTACCGATACCCAGAAAGGTAACATTGCCTGCTTCGAACTGGCTTTTGTATTTGCCTGCAACTAAAGTGGTGGCTGCTTTAATTATGTTCGAGTTAAAAGCTCCGGCCAGACCACGGTCAGAGGTAACTGCCATAATCAGAACACGGTTAACCTCGCGCTTCTCTGAGTATACATTTGTTACAGAACCCTGATCCGTAATAGCCGACAAATTTGTCAGAATACCACTCAAACGCTGCGCATAAGGGCGCATGCGCATGATGTTGTCCTGGGCACGTCTTAGTTTGGCAGCTGCCACCATTTTCATGGCTTTCGTGATCTGCTGTGTAGACGATACTGACGTAATTCGGGCTCTAACCTCTTTTAAACTTGCCATATATTCGCTGTTATGAGCAAAAGGAGGAGCTAACGTAGCAGCTCCTGCCCTTTACATAACGTTTAGTACTTATTTATATCTGGATGAAAGCTCTTTTGAAACCTGCTTCAGAACACCAGTGGTCTGATCATCAAGTTTACCTGCCAGCAGCGCATCAAGGGTTCCTTTGTGCTGGGCTCTCATGGTGCGCAGGAAGTCTTTCTCGAATGTTCTAACTTCTGAAACCGGCACGTTATCGAGCAAACCATTGGTAGCGCAGTAAATAATGGCTACCTGCTCCTCTACAGATACTGGAGAGAATTGTGGCTGCTTCAGTATTTCCAGGTTACGACGACCACGCTCAATTGTCAGCTTAGTAGCAGCATCCAGGTCAGAACCGAATTTGGCAAATGCTTCCAGTTCACGGAACTGTGCCTGATCCAGCTTCAGTGTACCAGCCACTTTCTTCATCGATTTGATCTGGGCAGAACCACCTACACGCGATACCGAGATACCCACGTTAATGGCAGGACGAATACCAGAGTTGAAGAGGTTGGTTTCCAGGAATATCTGACCATCGGTAATAGAGATTACGTTGGTTGGGATATAAGCAGAAACGTCACCAGCCTGAGTTTCAATAATTGGAAGTGCCGTTAAAGAACCACCACCCTTTACCAGGTGCCTGATAGAGTCTGGCAAGTCGTTCATGTTGCGGGCAATCTCATCTGATGCACTTACCTTGGCAGCACGCTCTAATAAACGTGAGTGCAGGTAGAATACGTCGCCAGGATAAGCTTCGCGGCCCGGAGGTCTTCTTAGCAGAAGCGACACTTCGCGGTAAGCAACGGCTTGTTTTGAAAGGTCATCATAAACAACCAGTGCAGGACGACCAGTGTCGCGGAAGAACTCACCGATAGCGGCACCTGTAAACGGCGCAAAGAACTGCATTGGAGCAGGATCGGAGGCAGAAGCCGCCACAACTACTGTATAATCCATGGCACCACCCAGCTCCAGCGCTTTCACGATCTGGGCTACAGTAGATGCTTTTTGCCCTACGGCTACATATATACAGAACACAGGCTGTCCTTTTTCGAAGAACTCACGCTGGTTCAGGATAGTGTCAATCGCAACAGCAGTTTTACCTGTCTGGCGGTCACCGATAATAAGCTCCCGCTGGCCACGGCCAATCGGAATCATAGAGTCGATGGCTTTGATACCAGTTTGCATTGGCTCGTTTACCGGCTGACGGAACACAACCCCAGGCGCTTTCCGCTCAAGAGGCATTTCGTACAGTTCGCCAGAAACAGGCCCTTTACCATCTATTGGAAGGCCCAGCGTATTTACTACTCTGCCAATTATGCCATCGCCAACTCTTACCGAAGCAATACGTTTGGTTCTTTTTACAGTCGATCCTTCTCTGATGTCGCTGTAGTCGCCTAGCATTACGGCACCTACATTGTCTTCCTCTAAGTTCAGAACGAGAGCCTGAAGTCCGTTTTCGAACTCGATAAGCTCACCAGACTGTGCTTTCGAAAGGCCATAAATTCGAGCGACACCGTCACCCACCTGCAGTACTGTACCAACTTCTTCCAGTTCTGCCTCAGAACGGAAGTTTGATAGCTGCTCTCTTAGTATGGCTGATACTTCGTCAGGTCTTACTTCTGCCATGATTATAATTTGTTGATATAGGGGTTGTCTTTAAAATTATTTTTCAGCTTGTTGAGGCTATGCCTCACAGAGCTGTCGTATTGTTTATCGCCCACGCGCAGCACAAAGCCACCAATAAGCGACGGATCAACTTTTTCTATAAGTTGAATTGATTTTCCAGTCTGCACAGTTAGCTGCATAATAATCTGCTCGCGGAGCGCAGCCGTAAGCGGCATGGCACTGCTAACTGTAGCTACCTGAATTTCTTTCAGCTCGTTGTACTGGTTTTGAAACTCAACAGCCACAGCCTCCAGAATCGGCTCGCGTCTTTTGCGGGTAATAATTCCGAAAAAGGCCAGCGTAAGCGGGTTCACTTTTTTCCCGAAAACAGACGTAATAATGGCCAGCTTCTTATCTGATTTTATAATTGGGTTCTGAAGCAGCAGTTGAAAATCTCTGTTCTGAGATACTACCTGAGAGAACAGTTGCAGATCAGCTTGCACCTGTTCCAGCACATTTCTTTCAGAAGCTAATTCGATCAGCGACTTGGCGTACCTGGAAGCAACTCTAATATCTGACATATTGTATCTTATCAGCAATAGCGGCTATAAACCGCCATTCTTTTACAAAAATTTAGTTAAGCGTTACTTCCTTAATATACTGTTGCGCCAGTACCTGCTGTGCTTTCGGGTCGCTTAACTCTTTTCTTAAGATTTGCTCTGCAATTTCTAAAGAGATAGTAGCTGCCATGTTTTTCAGTTCTGTGAAAGCGGCACGCTTCTCGTTAACAATCGCCTCACGAGCCTGAGCTATCAGGCGGGTACCTTCTTCGTTTGCTTTTTGCTTAGCCGACTCTACAAGATTGTTACCAGCCTCTGCTGCTTCTTTCAGAATTTTGTCACGCTCTAAGCGTGCTTCTGCCAGCAACTTTTCGTTTTCTGCTTTTAAGCCCTGAATTTCGAGCTTCGCTTTTTCAGCAGCACTTAAAGCACTCTCAATTGAGGCCTCACGCTCACGAAGCGCACCCATTATGGGTTTCCAGGCAAATTTAGAAAGCAGGAACAGTACAATAAGAAATGTTATTGTCTGCCAGAAAATTAGACCTATACCAGGGGTTACTAATTCCATTGTTTATTTATTTGAAAGATTGTTTCTTTTAAAATGGCAGCCGGCTTTACACTGCCGGTTGCTTTTAACTATGCTTTCTACTACAAGTTTAATCTCAACGTCCGGACCATGCGTCCGGACGTGAGATCAGCAAAAGCCGAATTAGCCTTTGAAAGAGATTAGCAAGCAAACTACCACACCGAAAAGTGCAACACCTTCGATAAGGGCAGCAGCGATAATCATGGCAGTCTGGATTTTACCACCAGCCTCAGGCTGACGTGCGATAGATTCCATGGCAGAGCCACCGATTCTACCAATACCCAAACCTGCGCCTAGAGCTACCAGGCCAGCGCCGATACCAGCACCCATAATCGCGAAACCAGCACCCTCAGATAGAGCTTGAAGCAGAATTGCTAATAACATAATTGTAGTTATATATAGTTAAAAAAATAAAAATTCAGATTAATGGTGGGCTCCGTCTCCGTGGCCCAGGTCGCTTACATGGTCGTGCTCCTCTACCGCGCCGCCAAAGTACATGGCCGAAAGCAGCGTGAAGATATAAGCCTGCAACAGTGCTACAAACAACTCCAGGAAGTTCATAAAGATTGCAAAAGCAACGCTTAACGGGCCAACTGCCACACTTTGGAATATAAAGATCAAGCTAAAAAGCGAAAGGATGATAATGTGCCCTGCCGTAATGTTTGCAAAAAGACGAATCATCAGGGAGAATGGCTTGGTGATAATACCGATCAGCTCCACCGGGATCATGATCGGGGCCAGCCACACAGGAACACCCGGAGTAGCAAAAATGTGCTTCCAGTAGCTTTTGTTGCCACTAAACACTGTAATCAGCAGGGTAAGTGTTGCCAGCACCAGCGTAACCGCAATATTGCCGGTTAAGTTAGCTCCGCCTGGCATTAACCCCAGCAGGTTGTTAAACCAGATAAAGAAGAACACAGTGAGCAAATAGGGCATGTAACGCTCATATTTAGGCCCGATATTAGCTTTGGCAATTTCATCGCGGATAAAAATGATGATCGGCTCAAAGAAAGACTGGATACCTTTTGGCGCTTTACCAGGGTTGTTTTTGTAACGACCTGCAATGGTGAAGAAAATTATCAGCAGCAGCGCCACACTAAGAAACAGGGAGGCTACGTTCTTGGTAATAGAAAAATCGAACAAGCCTGCCTGATCCGGGAGTGGCTGACCGGCGGCATTTACTCTGTAAATATGCCCGTGCTCCACTTTGTACCCGTTGTAAGGCACCATGTCGTGGTTTTCGTTGTAAAAATTATGCGATGAGAAAACCTGGAGATTACCGTTATCCAGCAGGATCACCGGCAGATAAAGGGTTGCACCATCAGCAAAATGCCAATTGTAATCATCGGCAATGTGATGTGTGATCATATCACCGGGCTTAAACTCCCCGCCTTCCACCGGCGCATCAGCAAAAGCTGAAATAGTTAAGAAGGAAAACAATAGAACGAATAACCTCTTCATTAAGAATATTTTAGAAGCAAAATGTAGTGAAGTGAGCCAGCTTTTGGCATCACTTTTTCAAATGCGGCCGCAAGTTAGCTAACAAACTGTAAATTTCAAACCCGGTAAACAGGAAATATAATATAAAGAAATTTAAAACGAATTGTAGTTGCTGCTCCCCTATTATATAGACATAAGCAAATATTACAGCTATACAAAGCAGCAGCCTGAACCCCATGGCACTAAAGTAATATACCTGAAAATTGTCGGCATCCTGCTCTACCCCGAGGTTAGTTATATAGTAGGCAAACCCTGTTACAAACACAAAAAAAGCAAGCATATACCAGATGTAAGCATGTACCAGTCCGGGGCCGGTAGCCAGCTGCAAAAAAGCCAGTAATGGAATTAGCACGACCGTCAGAATGGCCAGATTCCTGTAGAAACGCATACTCTTATTTTTTACTGATAGATATAATAGTAAGCACCATAGAACCGATTACGCCAACAAGCAGAAATACAATGGTAAACCAGGGGTTTTCGGTCTCGAAATAGGCATCTAGTTTAATGCCGGCAAATGCCGCCACCAGAAGCGTCCCGATCATCTGAAAAGCCATACCGGAGTATTTCATGTAAGGCTTTACGTTTTGCTGCCTGTCTGCTTTTTCCTCCTTATTTTCAGGATATTCCCCCATGCTTATTTACAAGTCTGCAAACTTACTTCTTTTTAAGATCAAAACGTTATTTTTAGCTTATTTCTCTCTTTTTTTAGCCTGGTTCCTGCGTTTTTATTCTCCTTTTCAGGTTAACTCAAAACTAACTAACTTTATTTACTCCTGAAAACGAATTTTTCTAATAAAAACGGCCTTCCAACACTTTTTCGCCCCCAACCCTGCCAAGGGTACCGGCTCTGGCGGAATACGCAGAAAATTTCTCGTTCTTTCTGCAGGAGCACACAAGATAGTTTAGATTGTTGAGCTAAAATATGATAGAAGTCATACTGCAATTATTCGAATGAAACCAGCCTTCCAAAGCCTTTTAAGCTAAATATTGCCAAGGGTCTGCCTGCCCTTTCAGGCTACTTAATTCGCTGCGGCTCTGCTTGAAACCAATTAGGTTTTTCATTGGTTCACTAGCAGACCAGGTTTTAAGGTAATTATAGGGTTGCAATTATACAGGAACCGTTTTTATTCAGCATATTGTTGTATTTTTGTACCGCATGCGCCACGCCAGATCAACGGTGCACAGGCTGGGGCAGCACTACAGAGAAATCATACTTTACAGGTGCCTGCATCGTTATTTTAAAACAGATTGTTTTCTATAGCTAACCAATATCCTCCTTTCTTTATATTTTGAATAAGCTATCTTTATACATATTATTTGCTGTGGCTGGTCTGGCACTGGTGGCATGCTCTGTAGAACGGAATAACCCGCTCAGCAAAGCCTTCCACAATACCTCTGCCCGCTACAATGGCTATTTTCTGGCGAAGGAGAAACTGCGCCTGGTGGAAGAAAGCCTGCAGGAGCAAATGGTGTACGATTACAATCTGGCGCTCCCGATTTACCCTGCCATAGACTCTACCACGGCCAAAGCCTTTGAAGCCGACCTGGAGGATGTCATTAAAAAAGCATCGTTCCCGATTCAGTATCACCAGAACAGCAAGTGGATAGACGATTGTTATGTGCTTATAGGCAAGGTGCGATACTACCAGCTCAACTTTGCCGATGCCGCCCGCACCTTTAAATATGTAAACTCCATCAGCAAAGAAAACAAGACCCGCCACGAGGCTCACATCTGGCTCATGCGCTCTTTCATGATGATGAACGAAATGGAGAATGCACAGGCAGTCTCTAATTTCCTGCGCAAAGAAAGACTTAATAGCGAGAATGCCCGGGAATTATACCTCGCCCGCGCTCAATACAACCGCTTACTGGAAGATACAGCTGCGGTAATAGAAAACCTGGCCTTATCGCTCAGGAATTTCAAGCAGAAAGATGATCTGGCGCGCGCCCGTTTCTCTCTGGCGCGGCTGCAGCAGTCTAAAAATCAGGATAAAGAGGCTTACCAGCAATACAGCAAGATACTGCGCCGCAACCCTCCTTACGATTTAGGCTTTTTCAGCAGGCTTTATATGGGGCAGGTGGCTGAGGTAGGCAACACACACGATGTGGAGCGCATTGCCGGCTACTACCGAAAAATGCTGAAAGACAGCAAGAACACTGAGTACCGCGATAAAATATTTTATGAGATGGCACTTTTTGAGCTTCGGCAGGACAACGCGACCAAGGCACTGGAGCATCTGAACACTTCCTTAAAAACGCCAGGCAGTCTCCCGAACCAGAAAGCCTATTCATATATCCTGGCTGGCTCTATTTACTTCGACCTGAACAAATACAACCCGGCACAGGCTTACTACGACAGCGCGGTGCAAGTGCTGCCTGTGCAGGCCGCCAATTACGACGCGGTATCGCAACGGCGTAATATCCTGACAGAATTTACCTTTAATTACAACACTATTCACACCCAGGACAGCCTGCAGCGCATTGGTCGCCTGCCCGAAGGAGAGCGCATAGCTTTTGTAACACAATTGGTAGAGGCTGAAGAAGAAAAGCGGCGGCAGGAGCTAGCCCGGCTACAGGAACAAGCCAAGCTCGCCCAACGGCAGGGCTCCTCTTCCTCGTCTGCTACTCAGAACCAGAACAACAGCACCGGCATTGGCCAAAACACCAACACAGGTGGCGTATGGTATTTCGATAACCCCACTGCCATGACCACTGCACGCTCAGAGTTTACCCGGAGGTGGGGCGACAGACCATTGCAGGATAACTGGCGCGTACGGTTAAGAGGCGAAGCAACAGAACAACAGCAGGTAGCCCAGCAGCAACCAGCAGAAGAAGCCGAAACACCTACCGAAAGTGCCGAAGAACGCATAGCCGCCCAGGTACAGACATACCTGCAAAACATACCGGTAACAGCAGCAGCCTTACAAGAATCAGAAAAGCAAGTAGAGGAAGCGATGTTTAACCTGGCCAACATTTATGCACAAAAGCTACAGGACCAGGCCAGAGCAGCAGAAACATATGAACAGCTCTTGCAGCGTTTCCCGAGAACTATGCATGCAGCAGAATCTTACTACAGCCTCTACCTGCTTTACAGCAAGGCTGAAGATGAGCGCAAAACAGCTTACTATACCAAAATAAAACAGGAATTTCCGAACACAACATTTGCCAAGCTGGTAGATGACCCAGACTTTATGTCGAAAAATGCAGCTGATAACCTGCTGGTGCACAAACTCTACGATTCGGCTTATGGCCACTACGAAAAACAGGATTACGAGCAGGCAGCAGAACTGTTAGCTCAACTGAACCAGCAATACCCGCTAAACGACATCCCAGATAAAGCTGCTTTTTTAGGTGTACTGATAACTGCCAGAACAGCCAAACCAGACGTGCTACAAGAGCAACTGTATAAATTTGTGTCTGATTATCCTTCAAGCCCTTTAAAAGCGAAAGCCGATCAGCTTCTGCAGGTTTATAACAGCCTTGCCCAGAAAAACCAGCTTCGCCAAGATGCCCCAACTCCAACAGCCACCGTTGCTCCGCAGGAGATACAAACCAGCTCCCTAACACCTGAAGAAAGAATAAACGCAGAAATGGCTTTAGCTACTGCCTCGGCAGCACAAACCTTACCCGCCCCGATTAGACCAGCAGCTACCGCACCTGAAAATGCCGAAACGAACACAGCACCTGCTCCAACCCAAGAAGCACCTGCCACCACGCAGCCAGACACCTTGCAGGAAGCAGTACCCGTACCAGCCGCTACAGCTACAGACACCGCTCCTCCTGCAGCAGAAGCAAACGCACCGGCACCTGCCCCTGCCAATCCAGAGGCAGCCGTAGATCCGCTTGAATACAGTATGGACCAGGACACAGCCTACTACTTTGTTTTAGTTTACCCAACTGATGCTCCTGCTTTTAAAGATATTGACCTGCGGTACGACAAGTACAACAGCACCTACTATAAAAAGCAGAACCTCGAAACCACTTTAGCAGAATTTACCGATGGCCGTACCATGCTCACCTTAAGTTCTTTTGAAGATTATAATCTGGCACAATCTTTTAACATAAAACAAAAGGCCCCACAAGCCCCTGTTGGCAGAATAAGAGGTATAAGTTTTACTACCTTTGTGATTTCTGCCACCAATTATCAGAAACTTTTAGAGAAGAAAGATGTGGATGCATATCTGACCTTCCTCCAGAATAACAATTAACATACATGGCTACCCGTCAAAAAAAGATTGAAGCATCAAAAAAGAACGCCTTCCCGAAGCTGGCAACCGCCCTCTGGATTTTATTTGTAGGAGGCTTCGTTACATTTATTCTTTATGTATATGCTGTCAGCATCAATTTCCTGAACTTGTTTGGGGAACTGCCAAACCTACGGTCTCTTGAGAACCCGAAGAGCGAACTATCGTCGGAACTGTACTCAGCCGATAATGAACTACTTGGGAAATACTTCCGCGAGAACCGCTCGCCTGTAGATTATGAGGAGCTACCCGAAAGCCTGATACACGCGCTTATAGCCACAGAAGATGCCCGTTTTGAATCGCATGCCGGTATAGATGCAGAAGCGACAGCCCGTGTGGTAGGTTCTGTTATGACGGGGCAGTCGAAAGGTGGTGGCAGTACGCTAACGCAGCAGGTGGCCAAAAACCTGTTCAGCACCCGGAGCGAAGAACTTAACAATGGCCTCCTGAACGATGTGCCCGGTTTAAGAATGCTTATTCTGAAAACCAAAGAATGGATTATGGCCATTAAACTGGAGCGCTCCTATACCAAAAAAGAAATTCTGCTGATGTACCTCAACACAGTAGACTTTGGCAGCAACGCCTTCGGTATAAAAGTGGCTGCCAAAACATTCTTCAACAAAAAGCCACAGGACCTGCAGGTACATGAGTCGGCGGTGCTGGTAGGGCTCCTGAAAGCACCAACCTTTTACAGCCCTAAAATGAACCCCGACAACTCGAAGCGCCGCCGCAATGTAGTGCTCTCGCAGATGGTGAAATACGGATACCTGCCAGCCGAAGAATACGATAAGTTAAAAGAAGAAGCTATTGTACTAGACTACCGCGTAGAAAACCAGAACCAGGGCCTTGCTCCTTACTTCCGGACGGAGGCGAGTAAGTTCCTGCTGAGGTGGTGCCGCGAGAGTGGCTACGATTTATATGCCGATGGCCTGAAGATTTACACGACCATAGACTCGCGTATGCAGCGCTATGCAGAACAAGCTGTAGTAGAGCATATGAAAGACCGGCAGAAAGCCTTTTTTGAACACTGGAAAGGCCGGAACCCATGGGTAGACCGCGATAACCAGGAGATTAAAGGCTATGTGGAAACCGCCATTAAGCGAACAGACCGGTACAGAAGGCTGAATGCACGCTTCGATGGCAATGCTGACTCTATTAACTACTACCTCAACAAGAAAATCCCGATGACCATTTTTACCTGGGATGGGGAGAAAGAAGTGGAGATGAGCCCAATAGATTCGCTTAAATATTACAAGCACTTCCTGCAGGTAGGCTTTATGGCCATGGAACCGCAGACCGGCCATATTAAAGCCTGGGTAGGAGGCATTAATTATAAACACTTTAAATACGACCACGTGAAACAGGGGGCACGTCAGCCTGGCTCTACGTTTAAGCCATTTCTGTACACCGCCGCCATTGAGCACGGCTACTACCCCTGCTACGAAACCATCGATACCAAGGTGTGCATACCATTGGCAGATGGTACTATGTGGTGCCCTAACAATGCCGACAACAAATACTCAGGCAATAAATACACACTCCGTAATGCTTTGGCTGAGTCGGTTAACTCTATATCGGCGTTCCTGGTTGGCAAACTGGGAGCCGAAACCTTAGCCTCTACAGCCAAACGCATGGGAATTTCCACACCGTTAGATGCTACTCCGTCGTTGGCGCTGGGTGTTAGCGATGTTACCTTGTTTGACATGGTAGGGGCTTACGGCACGTTTGCAAATGCCGGCACCTGGACCGAGCCTAACTACATAACCCGTATCGAAGATAAACATGGTAACATTCTGTATGAACCTGTTCCAAATAAAGTAGATGCCCTCAGCGAAGAAACAGCTTACCTGATGGTGCACATGCTGCAGGCAGCCACCGAAAACGGTAAAGGTACTGCCTGGGGCCTACGGTCGCGCCATGGCCTCAAAAACGAAATAGGAGCTAAAACCGGTACTACGCAAAACCAGTCCGATGCCTGGTTTATGGGTATTACACCAACGCTGGTTGGCGGCGTTTGGGTTGGAGGCGACGATCGTTCTATTCACTTCCGCACTATAAGAGAGGGGCAGGGAGCAAAACTAGCCATGCCTGTGTACGGTGCCTTTATGCAGAAAGTGTATGCCGACAAGAGTCTGGATGTATCAAAAGATCCTTTCACTAAACCTTCTACGCCATTATCGGTAGAATTAGATTGTTCTAAATACAACAGTGGTTACCAGGTAGATTCTACCCGTCAGGATGAGTTTCTGCAATTTCCTGCTGATGTAGATCTGAAGGATGTTATCTAATTTGAGTTGCGAGAATGGCTGCAAGCGAGAAGTTGAAAGAGAAAATTGCGCATCTGCCACATAAACCTGGCATTTACAAATTCTTTGATGAAAAAGGTATTATCTATGTAGGCAAGGCGATTGATATCAGGAAACGTGTGACTTCCTATTTCAACCGCTCTGCCCAGCATAATAAGAAAACCCTGAAGCTTGTCTCAAAAATTCAGGATATTGAATTTACGATTGTGGACACGGAGGCTGATGCTTTTCTGCTGGAGAACAACCTGATCAAGCAATATCAGCCGAAGTACAACATACTCCTCAAAGATGGGAAAACCTATCCGTACATCGCTATTCTAAACGAGCGTTTCCCGAGGGTAATGTACACCCGCAACAAAATTAACGACGGCTCCCGGTACTTTGGCCCGTACCCTAGTGTTACAACCATGCACATTGTGCTGGACCTCATCCGGACGCTCTACCCGCTACGCACCTGTACCTATAACCTCTCTCCTGAAAACATAGCTGCCGGTAAGTTTAAGGTGTGCCTGGAGTACCACATCGGCAACTGCAAAGGCCCCTGCGAAAACCTGGTTGACGAAACCACCTACAACCAGAACATTGCGCAGATTAAAAGTATATTATCGGGTAACCTATCGGTAGCGAAAAATTATTTTAAAGAAAAGATGTCTGCGGCTGCAGAAGAGTTTCAGTTTGAGCTGGCGCACCAGTACAAGCAGAAGCTCGACATGCTCGACGATTTTCAGGCGAAGTCTACGGTGGTCAGCAACAGCCTGACCAATATCGATGTCTTTACGATTACCTCCAACGAAAAATGCGCATTTATAAATTACCTGAAGGTAATGAATGGCTCCATTATTTTAACCCAATCGCTGGAGTTAGAGAAAAAGCTTGACGAACCGGATGAAGAAATTCTGGCCTCCGTAATTATACAGTTGCGCCATGAATACGAAAGCACCTCGCGCGAGGTAATAACCAACCTGGAGCTACGGTTACCACTCGACAATATTTCTATTACTTACCCACAAATAGGAGATAAGCGCAAGCTGCTGAACCTGTCGCTCAAAAATGCCATGTATCTGCGCAAAGAGCGTGAAGGAAGGCAGGAAAAGAACAAAGACCTGGGAGAGCAGCGGGAGGTACGTGTGCTGGAGACCATGAAAAAGGACCTGCGCCTGACGGAGCTGCCCCGCCACATAGAATGTTTCGACAACTCTAACTTCCAGGGCGATAACCCGGTGGCTTCTATGGTGTGCTTCAGGAACGGCAAACCATCTAAAAAAGATTACCGCCACTACAACATAAAAACCGTTGTTGGCCCCGATGACTTTGCCTCTATGTATGAGGTGGTAACACGCCGGTACAGAAGGCTGCTCGACGAGAACCAGTCGCTGCCTCAGCTCATTATTATCGATGGCGGCAAAGGCCAGTTGGGAATGGCTGTAAAAGCGCTTAAAGATCTGAACATCTATGGGCAAATAGCTATTGTAGGTATCGCCAAACGGCTCGAAGAAATTTTTTACCCCGGCGATAGCCTACCGCTGTACATCGATAAAAAATCTGAATCGCTGATGCTTATTCAGCGGCTACGCAACGAGGCGCACCGCTTTGCGATTACATTTCATAGAAGTAAACGCGATGCCGGCACATTGCAAACGGAGCTAACTACTGTTAAAGGCATTGGTCCTGCTACGGCCGAGGCATTGTTAACCAAGTTTAAGTCGGTGAAAAAGCTTCGGCAACTCTCGCAGGAAGAGCTTGTTCAGGAAGTTGGAGCCCGTAAAGCCGCTATTCTGTACGCTCACCTGCACGCTCCCGCTTAACCTGGTTGGAGTACCCTTGACCAAAAAATGCTATTAAAGCTTCTGAAGGGTCTTTTCATTAGAATAATTAGCGGTTTCGTGTCGGTTGCTGATCGTTGAAAGGACACATAACCATTAGACAGGCAACAGCCAATAAGCAGCTAAATTATTCTAATGAAAAGACCCTCCAAAAGGTTAAGTAATAGATTTTAGCCAAGGGTGTTTTGCCATAGTCAGTATGTTTACCGCATAGACATAAAAAAAGGAGGCCTCTGCAGGTCTCCTTTTTTTATGGTAAGTTTTACTTAGTAGCTCCAGAGGCTGTACTCATACTCAATAAGTGACTCTGCTGCTTCTTGTGCCGCTAACAGGCTTTTCTGGCCTGGACCGTAGATATCGCCTAAGCCTTGGTTACCAGGGTTCGATATTTTGGTGATATACGAACTGAATAACCATAACTCAAATGCTTCAGCCAGGTTCTTGTGCTGTGCCTCGTTACGAGGATTATACCAGATAGCAGATTCAGGATTGTTTTTGAAAACACGGGCCAGATCGCTCATTTTAAAGCTTGCCACATGTTCTTCAAAACCTCTTGCACTGAGTGTTGATGGCACTTTTATGCTGATGGCCTGAATATCATGGTACATTCTGGAGCGTTTTTTATCGAAAATCAGGTCTTCCTTCAGTTCCAGTAAATACAGGTCCTTCGGAAAGTACTCCATGCTGACAGGAGCTACAGGCTCTGAGTTGTTAGATACCACTGCTCCCCACGGATCATCATCAGGCTGTGTTTTAAAGAGCTCATCTTCTGCTGTTAGCTCCTGCGATCCGCTTGGAGTCATACGCTGCATAAACTCTGCCTGGGTAATAGGAGTGGCGAGTGTATCTGAACGATAGGCTATCAGTTCTCCGCTTTTAACAGCATCGATAATAATTTTGGTGATTTGCCTGTTCTCCGAGAACATAGGTTTGTTCTGCTTCTCACGTAAGTCTATCTTACGCCATACCGTTTTTTTGAATAGAACATCATGGTCCGGTATGGGCCTCACCGACGGGCTGCTACCTGCTGAAGTAGGCACTTGTTGCGCCATAGTTTCTACAGAAAGCAACGCCGCTACCATCAGGCTAAATACTTTTATCATTCTCATAACCTATCTCGTTTAGGTTTTAGTTTAATGGTATGTTGAACTGATTCTCATTCACAGATTGCTGTTGAGCAGTGTTTTGATAATTCAGTCGTTTAACATCCAATACCTCAATAAACACTCTGTCTCCTTTCTGCGCTTTTGCTGCAAAGCTGGTAAGGTTAGCTGTAGGGCCATTCACCTCTGTCTGGTCTATTGGCTGGTTGCCCCTTACCAAATATGCTTTCCATTTAAACACCCGGAAGTTGGCATCTTTAGGAAGAAGTTGCTTAAAACCTTCATCAGCTACGGCGCGAATTTCTACTTGCCGTAAAGCGCTGGATGGCACGCCTCTTCTGATATCAATTTTATTACCATTAACTAACGTTACCAGTTCTGGCTTTGGTATAGGGCGAACTTTAAACTTTTCAGAACCGATCGCGTTACCACCGCTGCTTACGCTAAGAGTTACCTCTGTTGAATTTGGCACAATGGTTACAAGACCTTTCTGAGCACCTTTAATAGCAGAACCGCCTGTGGCGCTAAAGCTAGGATCATAAATAGCTCCTAAAGCCGGCACCTGCACGTTCAACTCGTTGGCACATTGGTAGTAAAGTGCCTGAACAGAAGCAGACTGAACCTGAATTACAGGTTTTGCAACCACATAACTTTCTTCTACAGGTAAAATCTCCTGCTCTCCTCCTTTGTCAATAATCACTTGACCTTTCCAGGTTTGCTTTGAGTTGCCGTCAGCATCGTAGTTAGAGGCTGCGGCAGTGAACTCAATTATACCTTTACCATCTACAACATTTACTGGCTTACCCTGGAATGTCATGCGTGGGGTAATGGCATCAGAAGACGCGGCAATAAACATTTCTGCTTTGTATTTTGTACCGGCAGCTACTGTTTTGGATTCAGCGCGGGCCATGGCAAAAATCTTTTCGAACTTCACAATGTCGGCACCTACTTTCTGAGCTAAAGCTGATAAGGCATCTGCTTCGTACTTCAGTACCTCCGATTCTTTCTGGGAAAGAACTGCCAGGGCAGCTACCATGGGAGTTTCCTCGAAGTTCAGTTGGGCAAAGTCCTTGTTACGCTGTGCTCTGTCTCTGCTGGCAACCGGATCTTCAGAACCGCTCATAGCCAACTGTGGCATGTTCGGGTTGTACTGGCGCATAAACTTCGCGTACTCATCTAGCCGGTTTTTAAGCTCGTAAGCAGCACCGTTTTTCTTTCCTCCAATCATGGTGATGTTCACCACCTCGTTAGATCCCGGGTTTACGTAGTGCCCTTCTTCGTTTTCACCGCCTGTTTTCTCAACTAGTTCAGTTCTTAGTCCGCGGATGTATGCTATTAAATCTGAGGTCTTCTGGCGTATTTCCTGCGCGTTCTGAAGTACCTGCTTGTCGTTTGCTCTGTTGCCACCGTCGGCTACAGCTTTGGTTATATTAGATATTACGCCGGCATTATCCCCAATTGTCTTATCGTTCAGTTCCTTTAAACTATTATCAAGGAATTCGAACTTTAACAGGATAGCCGAGCTCACGTTAAGGGCGAGAAGTGCGGTCAGTACAAGGTACATCATACCGATCATCTTCTGCCGTGGCGTCTCTTTTCCTCCAGCCATTTTTTATACTGTTACTTTTTTAAATTAAAAGTTAAATCTTAAATGATCAGAGAAGTTAGCCCTTCATGGCTGTCAGCATGTTACCATACACTGTGTTAAGTGAATGTAAGTTCTGCGTTAATCGGGACACTTCCTGCTTGAATTGCTCTGTGTCTTTGCTGGCATCTGTCAGGTTTTCCATGGCAATGCTAAGGTTACCATAGAATTTGTTCATGGCTTTCAGGTGGTTGTTAGCATCCTGCAGTTCCATTTCGTACACAGCGTTTAGAGCACCTAGGTTTCTGGTCATGCTTTGTACCTGCTT
Source organism: Pontibacter qinzhouensis (assembly GCF_008017455.1). GTDB lineage: Bacteria > Bacteroidota > Bacteroidia > Cytophagales > Hymenobacteraceae > Pontibacter > Pontibacter qinzhouensis. The sequence continues at coordinate 26,869 of NZ_VRTY01000064.1, forward strand.
GTGGTACTCCTGAGCATCTTTGGTAGAGCCTGCCATTTGCGATATAGCATTGGCTGTAGCGGTGTAGGCTTCGTTTATTTTTGTAAGAGAATCAGCGGCTGCTTTCACTTTAACAGTATAGTCTTGTGTAACAGCAGTTGCCTGCGACAAGTCAGCCATCTGGCCGGTAACGGTTGTCAGCTTGTTGAAACCGGCACCCAGTCTGTTAATGGCTTCTGGTGTGATATCCGCATCACGGAACATATCATCAAGCTTTTTAGTAGCAGAAGGTCCACCGGAAACGGCAGCTGTTGCAGGCACTAAGCCTTCGCCAACGTAATCATCTGCTAACTGCGGGTAAACTCTGGCCCAATCTGGTTCGTGACCTTGTGGCTGAAAAGCACTTAATGCGAAAATAACGGCCTCTGTACTAAGACCAACGATTAGCATTAAATCGGCTCCTGCCCAGTGCTGAATTTTAAATAATGCACCAACGATAACGACAGCCGCACCAAGACCATATATTTTGGGCATTAATACGTCGTATAAAAAACTGCGACCTTTAGCTTTACTCATGTTACTTGTTAATTTTTTTTGTGAATGATTAGAGTTATTGTTTGTTTTATTAGCTTTCTTAAAGCTAGAGGTTAATTGTTGTTTATTCAGATTATCTTAGTTCACGTCCGGATGATCTTCCGATATAGATCATGGTATTTCTGAAGCCGATATAGGATCGTGATGAGTCCTGGAATTCGAAGTTACGGGTACCGGTTTCCAGGTAGTAGGCAATATCTTTCCAGGAGCCGCCTCTTACCACTTTGCGAGGTTCGTTATCATCTCTGTAAACCGGGTTCAGGTCCCATACTACCGGAACAGTCGCATCGTAGTAAGCATCTTCGCACCACTCCGATACGTTACCTGCCATATCATAGAGGCCAAAGTCGTTAGGGAAAAATTGTGCAACAGGAGCGGTGTAAGTAAAGCCGTCGCTGTAGTAGTCTCCGCGGCCTGGTTTAAAGTTAGCCAGGAGGCAACCTTTAGCGTTGCGCAGGTAAGGTCCACCCCAAGGGTAAACTGCCATATCGCGGCCACCTCGTGCGGCATACTCCCATTCTGCCTCAGATGGCAAACGGAAAGCTGGTAACGGAGCCAGTCCCTCTTCTGAATTTGCCTGGTTTTTAAGTTTTGTGCGCCACTCGCTGAAGTACTTGGCAGCAAACCAGTCTACACCTACAACCGGGTAATCATCAAAAGCAGGATGCGAGAAATAATATTCCATTAAGGGGTCGCCCATGTGGTAGGTAAAATCCCTTACCCACACTGTGGTATCCGGATAAAGCTGCGTCATCACGAATTCTTCACCAAGCACATCAATAGAGTCTTCCACCATTACATTGATAAACTGACGGTACTCATTATTTGTAATCTCAGTCTCATCCATGTAAAAGCCACCAATGGTTACCTGCTTGTTCAGGTTGGCCATAGAGGCTGCTATATCCTGGTCTGCCTGCCCCATGTGGAATGTGCCTCCAGGGCACGGCACCATACCATAAGGCACCTCCTGTGGGTTATACTCCGGGCGGTCCTCTGCTCCGACAAGGTCACCTTGGGGTCCTCTTCTCATTCCGCAGCTTGCCAGCAATACCACCGCCAAAGCAAAGGAAGACAGCTTTATTAGTTTGTTCATGATAATTTTAAAAAGGTAAATTTTTGAGTATTAGTTCCTGCACACTTTTTCTGATGTAGCAAATATATATTATTTGAAAATAATAAAAAACAATTACAGACTTTACTGAAAGTATTATTTTTCAACGACTGATAAAAAAATTTAGTATTAATTACAAGTAAATTTTATCTGCACTTTTTCAAGAGATTATTAAATTAGCATAATGCAAACTAATGCCATTTAACACCTATTCAAATCAGTTAATTGCTTGTCTGCTACTGCACAAAAACGATTCCATAAGTAAATAATACTACTTATATATCTAATTTTGTTTCCGGATTAGCGATGTTATAATTACACAAATTTCTTTTTAATCGTTCTATTAATAAATACCTGTTTCTAGGTATTTATTAGACTTATGCCCAAAGCCGGTTTTCCGCCTCTGCTCCACTCTCAAGCGGCCATAAAAAGTATTGCCCATAAAGAATTTCTATCTCATGAAATTGTATCGTGGAGTGCGGATTGGCGGTTTTACTCTTGGTGCTGGCTCAGGTAAACGGTAGGAGAGCATTACCTCATGTGATGTTGGCGCTTTGGCCGACCTGTTTATGGTTATAAAATCAAAAGCGTATCCAACCCGCAGTGAGTTGTTTTGTAACATTGAAATTCCGACCAAGGCCCCAAATGCTTCCTGATCCCTGAAGTTAAGGCCTGCCCAGTATTTGTCATCAAATGTAAGCCGCGCCCCCACGTCGAAAGAAAACGTTTCGGTATCGTGTTTTACCAAGGCTGTGGGCGTTAAGGTTAACATGCTTGTTAAGGGTAAGTGGTAACCTGCTGTTAAATAAATGTGGTTTTCGCCTAACACTTTTCCTGTGCCTGTATTTGTTGAGTCTGCGAATTCGAACTGGGCTCGCAGCAGGTTCGTAACACCACCTCCTGCATAAAAAGTTTCAGATTCGTACCACAATCCTGCGCCTATATCATATTTAGTATCAGAGCTGTTATACGGTATGCTGGGGTCGCCCGGATCAATGGCTCTGTAATTTCCTTTTTTAATATTATTAATATTACCCTGCACGCCTATACCCAGTTTTCCTTCCCCGATATTCAGGTGATACGAGTACGAGATAGCCGCATTGGTAACGCTCATGTTTGCCACCCTGTCCCGGACCAGCTGCAGCCCAACACCACCCTTCAGCAGAGCTACTGGTGTGTGAGCCGTTAACAGCAGCGTCTGTGGAGAGCCGCCATCGTCGAAGCTTGCGTTATACCCCAGCCATTGGTACCGGTACAGCGACATAACTTCCGGCCTGTTGGTAATGCCGGCATAGGCAGGGCTAATGAACATGCCATTAAAACCGTAATGACCAAATTGTGGTTGTTGCTGGGCCCAGGCGTATGTCTGACAGAAGAGCATCAATAAGAGCAAGGGTAGAAGCTTTCTCATAGTTTATAATAAGAGGCGAAAATATGAAGACATAAACGCAAGCTATTGATCAAATATAACCATTAATGTGAAAACGCAAAAGCGTGTAGCCACTGAGTTGCCACACGCATTTGCGTTTTAAGTAGTATGGAGAAATAAACTAAAAGTTACAATAGTTTACTCATTTTTTGTGCCTTGCTTGTGTTCTTGAATATAAACTTCAATTGCTCCGGTCATAGATGGGGCATTTGGCATAGGCGCTTCAATATCCAACTCTAAGTTTGCATCGCGGACAGCCTTGGCTGTTGTAGGTCCAAACGCTGCAATCCGGGTATTATTTTGCTTAAAATTAGGAAAGTTAGCAAATAGCGAGGTTATACCTGAAGGACTGAAGAAAGCAATGCAGTCGTAAGTCACATCATCTAGGTCAGATAGGTCGGCTGCTACTGTTTTGTAAATAACGGCTTCGGTGTGTTTTATCTTGTTTGCCTCCAGAAACTCAGGAATGTCTTCTTTGCGGATATTGGAGCAAGGGAACAGGAATTTCTCTGTTTTGTGCTTTTTAATTACCTCAAAAAGATCTTTTGCTGTTTTCTCGCCAACAAATAACTTCCGTTTTCGCAGCACAATATACTTTTGCAGGTAATAGGCCGTTTGATCAGAAATACAAAAGTATTTCATGTCGGCTGGCATTTCTATTTTGCTCTCCTGGCAAATTCTGAAAAAGTGATCTACGGCATTGCGGCTTGTAAAAATAATAGCAGTATGCGCCAGTATATCTACTTTATCTTTTCTGAAATCTTTATACGGCACCGGCTCCACTTCTATAAAAGCTCTGAAGTCTACCTTGATACCATGTTTTTCCGCAATAGACAGGTAAGGAGAATTGTCAGTTGTGGGCTGCGGTTGTGTTACAAGAATACTCTTAATCGGAATGCTATGCCTATTTGGGTTTATGCCCGCGTTTTCATTGCTGTCAGCCATATAATGAGGTTATTTAAATGTTGACCTGCTCTCCTCTGGCGGCTCTTACTTCACTTTAATAGTTAAAAACTATAAGTTTTAGAATAATTGCCAGCGGAATCACTTCTGTGGCGCAAAGGTATGAAAATAAATGCAAATTAAGTACAGAGGCCTTTTTATTTACGGTCGTAAATATTCTTATAATTGTAAAAATCAGCAATAAAGTAACAGCCAGATTCGATATTAGAAGTACCGTTTCGGGCTGCGTTATGTTAAAGCTGAGGTACAGCAGCATGATAACCGGCAGCAGCATTCCCCAAAAAAGTATGGTTCGCAGAAACTCGCGGTACTGCAACAGCACCAACTGCTCCAGGCCGAAAATGAACCCCATGATCCGTAGAAATAAGTACTTAATTAAGATGAACAGGAAAATAGCAACAGAGTAAAAAAGTATTTTCGTGGTTATATCTGCCTCTGAAACAGGGAACAACCTGTTAAACAATACAAAGTGCTGTACATTAGTATGAATGGCCCCTATGAGCAGTGCCAGCGACAACGAAAAGGTAAGGATAAACAATATAACCGACCAGGTAATAGGCTTCGATAAAAAGCCCTGCTCGATGCTGGAGTGGCTGAAGCTGCCCAGACTGAAAATATCATTAAAATCAGAAGGGAAGGATGCTTTTAGCGCCCCGTACAGCAGCCCTATCAGCAGCAGAAATAGAATAAATACATTCTGATTCACAATTTCGCGGACCATAACTGAAAAGGGTCTCTGCACCGATTGTTGCTGGTTTTCCTGCTCCTGCACTTTATTTTTAAAGGTACTTACATCGGGGTGCTGGTACGGATGCCAGACGGTAAGCAAATATCGGCCTTCTACTGGCTTTACTCTGTTCAGGTAAGCTGTCAGGTCCAGCGAATAATTCAAGGCCGAGTCTGCCACAAAAATAAGCTGGTTATTGAGGTAAACGCACTGCTCTTTTTTAGCTGTGAAGCTAATGGCAAAGGGTTGGGCCGGCGTAATAGAAACCCACTGGTGCACCGCGTTATAGTCTGTATGCAGATCAGCTATATACGGAGACAATTGTGTAGCGCCCGGCTCATACACCAGCCAGTTATCGTTAATAGTATTTTTCTGATCGAGCGGCAGCACCTGCGCCTGCAAAGGAGCGGCAACGCCTGTTACAAGCACCAACCATAAAATACAGGAACACCAGCAAAGGTTAGACTTTTGCTTTAGCAACACGCTGCGGACTTCGCGATTTGTAAACACCTAAAATAACACTTAACACAACCGAAAACGACAGCAACATAAGCAGTACACCTACATTACCCCAACTTGCAAAATTAAACGCAAACATAATAACAAGCACATTCACAAACGCCAGAATCAGGACGGTACTAATCTGGCTGAACCCCATAGCAAGTAGCCGGTGGTGAATGTGGTTCTTATCTGGGGCAAAGGGAGACTTGCCTTTCAGAATCCGGATGATGGAGACACGGAGCGTATCGAAGAGTGGCACAAACAAAACACCCAAGGCAACAGAAGGCGAGGACGGCACGGCACGCATTTCAATAAACTGAATTGCCAGAATAGACACAATGAAACCACACAGCAGCGAACCGGTATCGCCCATAAATATGGTTGCTTTATGAAAGTTGTACCTCAAAAAGCCCAGTATACCGCCAATCAGGCAAAAAGCAACGGTAGCATAATTGCCGTAAGCGGCACCACCATACAAATAGAAGTAAACGCCAAACGTCATGCTGATGATGAGCACCATGCTGCCTGCCAGTCCGTCAAGCCCATCGATCAGGTTTATGGCGTTGGTTACACCTACAATCACTAAAAAAGTAAACCCGTAGCTCATGCCGATCTGCAATTCCCCTATACCGAAAATACCCTGAAAGCTCGTGATCCGGATATCGGCCATGAACATGACAATACCTGTAGCCAGCAACTGCACGGCAAACTTCTTTAGCGCCGACAGAGTAATTAAATCGTCCTGGAGCCCGATAAAGAACAGGATAATGCAGCTGGCCAGCAACTGCTGCACGCCGTTGTTGAGATCTGTAAAAATAGTGAGCGCCGACATAAAGCCTGCAAAAACGGCCACTCCGCCAAGTCGGGGGGTAAGCGTTTCGTGCACGGTGCGCAGGTTAGGCTGATCCAGAATGTTCTTAAGGTGCGCCACCCGGATAATAGAGGGAACAGCAAAAATGGCAATAAGAAAAGCCCAGCTAGAAGTAAGGAAAAGGGGCAGTAGTTTCTGTTCCATAAGCTCGTGATGCAAAGCAAAGACCGCTGTCTAAACTTTTACTAGTATGTATTAAGTACTGTTTTTTAGGCTAAGAGACAAATCTTCAAAAGGCAAACACTTTCTTCTGAAGAGATAAAAAACGCTGATGTGTCGAATAACAACAGATAAACCAATATAGTTTACAAGCTTATGAATGAAGCACCCCTTGCATTTGTAACATGCTTATTTCTATTAGGTTATCTTCTGTAATAGATTCAGGCACAAAGATAAACTTCTTATCATATATATTGTTACCAACATAATAGCTTACCCAGTACTCGTTGTTAAGGTGAAAGATGCCCGGATCTATGGGCTCGATCTGCACAAAGCTTTTGGCTTCTACCTGCTCAAACATATGTCGTAAGGTAGATGTTTTAACTTCAGCACCATCTATTACCCCATATCCGGTAGAAGCAATAAGTACATTTGTAAGCGCGTGCGCATTGTTATTGATAAGGTACACATTCCATGTCGGAGCTCCCAACTCATCAGGCGAGGTAGCTACAGCAATAGAAATTCCTTCTACCAATCCGAAATCAATATCCTTTTTCATTAGCTGTTTTCAAAATACTGGCTTCAAACAAACTGGCAAGGTGGCCGAGCAGTTTTTCTTCTACTTCTGCCATTTCTACCTCCCGGCCTAGCTCCTTTGCCAGAGAAGTTACCTGCTTATCGGCTATGCCACAAGGTACAATATTATTAAAATAATTTAAGTCTGTGTTAATGTTAAAGGCAAAACCATGCATCGTAACCCAGCGGCTACACTTTACGCCCATGGCACAGATTTTTCGGGGGTTACGCTGCTCCTCATGGTCCAGCCAAACGCCTGTAAGCCCCGCAATACGGCCAGCTGTTACCTGGTAATCGTTCAGGGTAAGAATAATGGCTTCCTCTAAATACCGCAGGTACTTATGTATGTCTGTAAAAAAATTATCGAGATCCAGAATGGGGTAGCCTACCAACTGCCCGGGGCCATGGTAGGTAATATCGCCGCCACGGTTAATTTTGTAATAGGTGGCATCTTTTGCCTTCAGGCCCTCTTCCCCGATCAGCAGGTGCGACTCGTGGCCACTTTTGCCGAGTGTGTAAACATGCGGGTGCGAGCAAAACAGCAGATAGTTGGTGGTTGGCACCTGCGCCTCCGGAGCCGCACTTCGGTTTTGCGCCTTTATATGGAGCACACTGTTAAACAGCTTTTCCTGGTACTCCCACGCCTCTTTATAGTCGATAAAGCCAAGCTGCTCAAAGCTTATTTTCCTGTTTTGTAACACGCTTCTGTTATGTTTCAAAAATTTCTGCTGAAAAATCAGCGAAGAAAGTACTCTGTTTTACTTTTTTTACAAATAAACTGCGTAATACCAGGGGGAATATTCGCAATTTTTAATTTAGAGCCACCTTATGTTGCTAACTTAGTATGAGGCAATTTATAATAATTAAATGGCATCTCAAACAAAACACATTATTACTGGTCAAGCTGGCGAGGCGAGTGCGGTGAGGTACCTGCAGGAAATGGGTTACCAGATCTGCTGCCGCAACTTCAGGTATAAACGTGCTGAGGTAGATGTTATAGCGCAGAAAGACGGCTTACTTGTTTTTGTAGAGGTAAAGACCCGTGCCTCCGATAAATTCGGGTTTCCGGAAGAAGCTGTTGGGGCCAGAAAAGAGGCCCTGCTCCTTGCTGCCGCAGAAGAGTACATTTACCAAACAAACTGGCAGCACGACATCCGCTTCGATATTATCTCTATTACACTCGCTCCCACACCCACTGTTCACCACATAAAAGATGCCTTCCATTAAGCCCCATACCCTTGACCTATTTTAGCCGAAAAACCTTTGGAAGGGCAAATTCATTCGAATAATTGGTTACTGATTGGTAGTTGTTAATTGCTAGCTGGTTTAATGGTTAAATTGTTGATTTGAAGATAGGCAGGTAAGACCTCGCAGCGTGCGCAGCTCCTGCGAGCGTCTGGCTACGCAGAAGGAAGATTCGTAGTTGATTGTTGGATGGTTAGGTGCTTACAAATGTCCCATATTCAACTTGCAACTCTTAACTCCTCAAAGACCCTTGGATCGAAAACCCCTGAAAAGCTTCTGGAGGGTATTTTCATTCGAATAATTCAGTTGAAGGTCTACCTGCACCCGGAGGTAAACGCTAGCGTTGAGCAGAGGAACGTTTGTCTAGCTTTCCTTTTTCGTATACCAGGGAGCCGTGCCGGTCGTATTCCTTTATCAGGAATGGCTCAAATGGCGAGTCGAAACCAGTTTTAGGATACTGATACTCGTAGTGGCGGCGGTTCCGGAAATCGTAGTGCTTGATCCAGACACCCACCTTGCGGCCCTTTTCGTACATTCCCGACCATTCTACCTGCCCGTTCTCATAAAAGCGGTAGTACATGCCCTGTACCTCACCGTAAGCATACGGAATAACTTCTTTGATTTTTTTGGTATCACCGTAGTAAGTTACAACCGCATCGCGCAGGAACCCTTTTTCGTAGTGCCTTTTATCGAGCAGCACATTGTCTTCGTTGTTGCGGTAACGCTCCCAGCGCAGGTGCTTGGTGCCCACATAAAAGTAGCCTTCTTCTACTACCTGGTCGCCTATCTTCTTTTTGTAAGGGCCGTGCAGAATTTTAAATTTTTCGGGATCTACCTGGCCGCCGGTACGGTAAATTTTGCGCTTCTTGGTATCGTAGAAATATTTTTCGGGGGCGTAAGGGTTCGGTTCCTCGTACACAGGCAGGAAGCTAAAGGTTTCGAGTACCTGCCGGTTGCCGCTGCCACCAGACTTTATAAAGCCACGGCTCACTTTGTGGCCCATAAAGAAACGCTTGCTCTGTTTCTTCTTCTTTTTCTTCTTTTCTTCAACATCGTCCGTTTCTTCTTCAGGCAGTTTGTTTTCTAAAGAAGGTTTGGCGGTATCTGCCAGGGCAAGTGTTTTGTTCTTGGCATTTTCTTTCTGAAGCGCGCGCGACAGGTTATAGTCGCTGTTATATTTAGTAGAGCCACAGCCACTCAAGCCTGCTGTAAGCCCCATTACCATACCAACTAAAATAAAAAGGAAAGAATGCCTCATTATCACAATATTGAAATTTGATTGCCCCACAGCCTGTATAGCTCCACCAGGCAAGCGGTACCATACTACTGAACGTAAAGATGCACATAATTCATATACACATCAATGCAGGTTTTGCAGCTGCTCTTTATAACTATACAGCCTGTAACATAGTTTCATGCGTAGTACATGCTATTAAAATATGTAGGGTAAACCCTTGACAACTTTCTGACACAATTTCTTCTGGAGGGCATTTTCATTTAAATAATTGATGTTACGCACCTTCAGGTATGTGGCAGTTTTAAGTTGGTTCTAATACATTTGGTTACAGTTTCATCCGGTGCCCTTAGCCCTGCATGTTCCATTGTTTTGCTCCGAGCGCTCAAGGCCGCGGGGCCTCGTTCTTGGGCATCGCGCTGCTGCATCTTTCCTGCCCGCAAGCGGGCTGCCGCTCTCGCGGCACCGGAAACCTGCAAAGGCGCTCAACCCAAGAACTGGGATCAAGTGCTACGAGCATCTGCTACTGAAACAGCAGCAGTAATTAATGGGACAGGAAATACAAATTTTCATTAGTGTCCAAACGTTGCTTTTTAAAATCGCCTTAAGTTGCTGTATTTAAGATAGTTAAATACTG
>NZ_VRTY01000065.1 GCF_008017455.1 Pontibacter qinzhouensis
AAGCGGTTCGAAGCTGGAGTAGCGGTTTTCGCCTTTCCCGATCACATCGAGTGTTATCTGCGCCATCTGGCCCACTTTTTCTTCGAGCGTCATCTGGCGGAGCAGTGCATCTACTTTCTGCTCAATTTCTGAAGCGGTGGGCGCTACATAGGTTGCTACTCGCTTGGCAGCTACTGTTTGCGGTTTTCGCTGAGCCTGGCAAGCTGTTAGGGTTAGAGAGAAGAGGAGTGCAGTAAAGGCTATCTTCGTTATGGTCATGATTTTTAAATTTTGATTGGATGTAGCTGCATTTTTGGTCAAAGAGGAGCCAGGGCACCAGCAAATGGAGGTGCCGCAGCATATAAAAAGCAGGCGAATGTTTTTTGCTAAGGTTGGTGCCGGTTGTTCAGAATAGACTTATTTCTCCACCATTTTATATACCCGCACATATTCCACTTCCATAGTTTGCGGATAAATGTCGGGGTCTATGCCTTGGGCGCCGCCCCAGTCGCCGCCCACGGCAATGTTGAGCAGCAGGTGAAAGCGCTTGTCGAAGGGCCACACGCTGTAGCCTTTGCCCTCGTTGCGGAACTCGAATACCAGCAAATCATCCATATAGCCACGCACGGCATAAGGTGTCCAGTCGAGGCGGTACACGTGAAAGTCGGAGCTGGCCGTAGGAATTATCTTGGTAGCTGTTTTTTGGGTACCGATGCTGTGGTGGTAGGCTTCGGTGTGCACGCTCATATGCACCTTGTTCTGGTCGTAGCCTACGTGTTCCATAATATCGATCTCACCTGATTTTGGCCAGTTGCCGTAGGCCCAGTCGGTGTGGAGCATCCAGATGGCGGGCCAGGTGCCTTTGCCAGTGGGGAGTTTGGCTTTTATTTCGAAGCGGCCATACAAAAAGTCGCCTTTGTTGCGGGTCACGAGCCTGGCAGATGTGTAGTCTTTGCCTTCTCTGCTTTCTTTACGGGCTGTAATGGTCAGGAGGCCGTTCGCGACACTGGCATTGCTGGCGCTGTTGGTGTAGTACTGCAGCTCGTTGTTGCCCCAGCCACTGCCACCAATGTCGTAATCCCATTTGTTGGGGTCGGGCAGGCCGTTATACGTAAACTCATCGGCCCAGACAGGTGTGGTTTCGAAGGCCCAGTTCAGGTCTTGCGGTGGTTTTGGTGCTGTAATTATTGGCCTGGGCGTGTCGGAGCCGGAGCAGCCGGTGCACAACAGCAACACCCAACATTTTACGAGCAGGGCAAGTGGCATTTTAACAATTGGGTTAGTATCAGAAATCATGTGTGTTAGCTTTTGTGCTCTTTCGTGTAGTGTAGGCCTTGGGTGTTTCTAACCGAAAATCCTTCGGAAGGCCATTTTTATTAGGATAATTGTTGGATGTTGATTGTTAAATTGTTTAATGGTTAAATGGTTGATTTGTAAAAAGATGTATTTTTAATGAGTGATCGAATGAATGAAAAATCCTCAACTCATAAACTTAACTCCTCACTTTTAACTAAAAAAAGTCTCGTGTCTTACGTCCTGTGGCCTGGGTCTTAAAAAAAGCCTTCGGAAGGCCTTTTTCATTAGAATAATTTGTTTTGCAGGAGGTGAAGTGGATTAATCGTTTTTGATTTCTTCCACTGTTTCACTTGTACCTTGTTCTAATTATTGTCATCCTGGAAGGATCTTGTGGGCAAGATGCAAAAGCAATGGCTATTGTCTTTGTTGTCTAAGTTCGCATAGTAACTATTTAACCATAATTGCAGCAGCTAATTGTTCTGATTAACACTGTTGAACAGGTGCGACAGCAGGAGTTGCGCTTTGTGAGAGAAGCAAAGGCTCCCTCACAAAGCGCAACTCTGCTTTAAGGCTCCAGGCTGAAATCGTCTATAAAGAAGATGCCAGGAATGTAGTTGCCTTCGCCGCCAATCTGAATCAGTACCCGGTCGAAATCAGTTCTGGTGGCATGGGCACTGAAGTCGAAGGTAAGCTCTACCCATTTATCAAGCACGGTGACGGTTTGTTTCACTTCGGCCTGGTTCTCCCATGGCGACCCGGAGGTGCCATCCTGCAGCTTCATCGATACCTGTTTCAGGAGGGTTTTTATAGCCCAGTCTTCTCCTGCCGCCGACACGAAATCGTTGTAGCTTGGCATAAATACTTTTAGTTTGAAGACGTTGCGCTGGCGCAGGTCCATTTTGTAGTCCAGGTCGATGAACAGGTTAGCGAAGGCAAATGGCTGGCCCTCCTGCTTTACGTACATGGCTACTTTAGGCGAGGTGTTGATCGGAAGAGGAGCAGGGTTGTCGTAGCTTTCCATAAAGGTAAGGGCATCTGTCTTCCATTCCACATTGCCCGGCTCATCGAAATTATCGTTCATGCTTTCGATTTTGTAGGGTTTTTCTTCTACCTCAACAGGCGGGGTAAAACCTTCTGGCACGAGCACGTAATTTCGTGTGCCAGCGCCTCCGCAGCAGGTTTTTTGAATGTGGAGCCGATTTTCGGTCAGTTCTATTACTTCGTACACGCCTTCTTTATCGTCCCAGGCAATGGTTTGGCTATTACTCAGCGAAAGCATGGTTTTACCACCTTCCTCGTAGAGACTCCACACACTGGCTGGAGGCGTGGCAGGTTGCGGCACGCATTGGTTTTCGGCTCCATCCAGAATGCCCCACATGGCACCACCGCTCTGGTTCTCAAACCTGAAGCCATCTAAGCGGAACACATATTTATCGTCTTTCATGCAATCGCTCTGGTCGGCCAGGGTCTGGTTCCACCACGATGATGGCGCATCTGCCGGACCTCCGAAGTTCATGGGGCCTACCGGATCGAACACCCAGGTTTTACCGGCTGTACTGCTGGCACCACCTGTCAGAGCGTTGTAGTCAGGCCGATCCAGCATCGAGAAATTAGTCTCGGCTATGTTGATAGTCTGCGTGTTAGAGGCAAAACCATCTTTGGTAAACACGGTGAGCTTAACGGTATATTCACCTTCCAAAGCGTAGGAGCCATTAACCTGGTTGCCCTCTGCCGTAGACCCGTTGCCCAGATCCCAAATAGCTTTAAAAGCTCCCGGAGTTTCGTTGCGGAACTGGATGATGTTAGGGTTTGTGCTGCTTGGGGTGGCTACAATTTTTACCATGTCGGAGCCCGGTGCGGGGCCAAGCTCGTAGGTGGAGCTGTCGGGGGAGCAGGCTGCCACAAAACCGATAAGCCAAGCAAAGGCCAGGTAAGAGCAGATTCGGTGCATTGGTATTTTATAGTTCATGGGATCTTTGCTGTTTAGTAACCTTGGTTTTGTTTAAGAGTGCCTTTGGTAATGTCTATCTCCTGCTGCGGAATGGGCAGCACCTCGTGCTTGTTTGCCTGAAAACCCAGTGGCCCCAGCACTGCTGCTGCTCTGCCAGTGCGTACCAGGTCGAAGAAGCGGTGCCCTTCAGTGGCAAGTTCCAGCTGGCGCTCCCGGTAAATGTTTTCGATGGTGACAGGCACAGCGGCTAGTCCTACCCGGGCACGAACGGCATCGAGCAGCTCTTTCGCTCTGCCTGCATTACCTCCGCTTCTTACCAACGCTTCAGCTTCCAGCAAATACGTATCTGCCAGGCGAATCTCGATTTCGTTTATAGGCCAGTTCAGCTCGGGGTTACCGGCACCACCATGGCGGTACGTTTGCAGCGGAGCGTATTTCCGGATAAAGTAATTGGTGTTCTGGTAGCGCTCGTTGTAGGTGGCACCGGCTGCGCGCATGGCGTTGCCATCTATAATGGTGTGCTCAAAGCGAGGATCGCCCTGCAGGGCATTTACCAGGTCGAGTGAGACAGGCGCAAAGCCCCAGCCGGAGGCAAAGGTGGGGCCGTTGTAGCCGTCGGGGCCAATAAACTGTGGCGCTACGTTGCCTTCTCCGCCGTTTACCCAACCCCAATCACCCCAGGAGGCCAGGTTAGAATGAGGTATCTCCAGAATAGACTCTGAATGGAATTTGTTTGCCGGATCGAAGATATCGCCGTAATTCTGTAGCAGTTGGTAAGCCCCGGATGTGTTAACTTCGTTAAACAAGCCTGCTGCTTCTGCCAGCCGGGCCGTGTTGTTCTGGTACATGATAACTTTGCCCAATATAGCGGTGGCTGCCCCTCTTGTTAAGCGGCCTTTTTCGGCAGTGGGTACAGTGGCTGGCAAGGCAGCACGGGCTTCGGTCAGGTCTTTCTCTATTTGCGCATACACATCGGTAGGGGCAGCTTGAGCCTGGCTGTAAAGCTCGCTGGTTGGTATGGCTGCTGTAAGTAAGGGCACATTTCCAAAAAAGCGCATCAGGTCAAAGTAGAAGTAGGCTCTCAGGGCTTTGGCTTCAGCCATTACACGTGTACTGAAAACCGGATCGAGACCGCTGGCTCCTTCCAGTTTAGACAGCAACAGGTTCGCTCTGTAAACGCCAGTAAAGTTCTTTTGCCACAGCCCAACCGAAGGAGTTATAAAAGGATCGATGGTGAAATTGTCCCAGCGTACCCAGGTTGGTTGGTCGGAGGCATCGGAGCCACCGGCATGTGCTTCGTCTGAAGCCACGGAGAGAAGCGGCATTTTCATGGTGTAGCCACCGCTGGTGCCCCATTGCATTACATCGTACACGGCTATCAGGCCCTGGTACACCTGCTCTTCAGTTTGGTAAAAGTTGCCTTCCAGTTCAGTGCCTCTGGGTTGCAGTTCCAGAAAGTCTTTATCGCAACTGCTGAAAACAGCTAAGCCGGATGCAAAAAGGGAGGAGAATATGATATGTTTCAGTTTCATGTGTGTTGCAGATTAAGAATTAAAAGCCAAGATTTACACCAACCATGTAGGAGCGGGCCTGCGGATATATGCCCCGGTCTACACCAAAACTGCCACCGCCAATCTCAGGGTCGAAGCCGGTGTAATTGGTGAAGGTGAACAGGTTGTTGCCGGTTACATAGAAGCGCACTTTGTTAAGGCCTGCCTTGCTGATCAGGTCCTGCGGCAGCGAATAGCCGAGTTGTAAAACTTTAATTCTGAAGTAAGAGCCATCTTCTACATAGAAATCGGAGCTGCGGCTGAAGTTCTGGTTCGGGTCGTTTATAGCCAGCCTCGGGAAGGTGTTAGAGGTGCCTTCGCCGGTCCAGCGGCCTAGTGCCTCGGTGGTCCAGTTAGCGCCTTGCAGGTCGTAGCGCCGAATGGCTTTAAACACATCGTTGCCTGCTATGCCTTGTCCGAAAACTATCAAGTCTAATCCTTTCCATTTGGCAGAGAAGGTAAAGCCGTAGGTCCAGTCGGGTGTTGGGTTGCCGATCATGGTGCGGTCGTCGTTGTCAATCACCCCATCGTTGTTAGTGTCTACGCGTCTGAAATCTCCTGGTCTGGCGTTGGGCTGGAGCTGCTGCCCCTCGCTGTTCAGATAAGTTGCTACTTCCTCTGCATTCTGGAAGATGCCATTGTTCTGAAAGCCGTAAAAGAAGCCAACCGGACGACCTACTTCTGTGCGGGTAAACACCTCGCCGGAAGGCCCGAAAACCTGCCCGTTCAGGAACTCCTTGTCTTCGCCCAGAAAGGTTACTTCGTTTTTCAGGTAAGAAGCGTTGCCGCTAACATTGAAGGTGAAGTCGCCAATGGTTTTGCCGTAGCCTAACTCTATTTCATAGCCTCTGTTCTCCATGTCGGCGATGTTACCCACCGGGCCGTTGTTGCCAGCGTACCACGGAATGGCAATATCGAGCAGCATGCCGGTTGTTTTCTTGTTGTAGATGTCGAAGGTCAGGTTAAAGTCCTGGAATAAAGTAGCTTCAAATCCGAAGTTGGTCTGGGAGGTTTCTTCCCAGCGCAGATCGGGGTTAGAGAGCGCATTAGGGCTAACACCGTTTATAAGCCTGGCATCGGTGCCATAGCCGAGGGTGTAGTAGCGGCCACCACCCACAGTAGGCAGGTACCGGAAGTCACCGATCTGGTTGTTGCCATTTACACCATAGGAACCACGTATTTTCAGGAAGTTAACGGCATTGTTCTCCGGAAAGAAATTTTCGCGGGAAACCACCCAACCCACTGAAACAGATGGGAAAACGCCGAATTTGTTGTTAGATCCAAAGCGGGAGGAACCGTCGCGGCGCACAATACCTGTAAAAAGGTAGCGTTCGTCGTAATTATAAATAACCCGGCCAAAAAGGGAGGCCAGCGTTTCCTGGTATTCGCTGCCGGAGAACAACTGGTTCTCGTTGGCTACCGGAAAGGCTAAAGAAGCTTCTTCGAGGTTAGTAGCCGGGATGCCTGATTTGGTGCCACCCTGCTGCTCACCATAATTTCGTTGGGCAGATGTACCGGCCAGAAGTGTTAAGTTATGCAGCCCAAAGGAGCGGGTATAGGAGGCGGTGTTTTCGAGGAGCCAGAACATACCGCGGTTTGCGTTGCGGGTATAATCGTTGAGGGTGTTGTTAAAAGTGCCGCTCAGGTAATACACTGGTGCAAAGCTTTGGTCGCCCCAGAAGGCCAGGTCAACGCCCATGCTCGATCGCAGCTTTAAGCCCTCCAATGGTTCTATTTCAGCAAACACGTTACCCACAATTTTATCGGACCAGCCTTTGTTCTGTGCCACCGCCAGAGCTGCCACCGGGTTCAGGATTTCAGAGAAAACATACTGCGAAATACCATACGGTCTGCCCAGGGCATCGCGCACCACCGGCTGATCGGTAAAAGGAGGCGCATTGAGCCTGGAAGGATCGGTTTCGATAACCGGTGTAATAGGGTCCATGTTAATGGCGCGGTTAAGCGGAGAGCCCCACTCGCTATTCGGTTCAACACCAATGGAGGAGGTGCGAGTGTAGCCGAGGTTGTTACCAAAGGTGATGGCTTTGGTAACTTTATGAGAAGAATTCAGCCGAACCGTAAACCGCTCGTACTTCGAATTGTCGGGTGCTACAATGCCTTCCTGGTTCCAGTAACCGAACGAGGCATAATAAGTAGATTTTTCGCTACCGCCTGAAACGCTTAGTTCATGGTTCTGGATGGGGGCATTGTTGCTGAACACGGCATCCTGCCAGTCTGTACCCTGCCCCAGAGCTGCCGGGTCCTGAAAACGGATAGGGCCACCACCTGCTGCACTGGCTTCGTTGTAAAGCGTGGCGTACTCGCGGGCATTTAGCAGGTCCAGCTTGCGCCAGGGAGCCTGTGTGCCAAAAAAACCGTTGTAATTAACGGCCATTTGTCCACTCTTGCCTTTCTTGGTTGTTACTATAATAACTCCGTTGGCAGCGCGTGCGCCGTATATAGCAGCCGAAGCTGCATCTTTCAACACTTCAATCGACTCGATGTCGGCCTGGTTCAGGTAATCGATGCCTCCACCAATCTGCACACCATCTACTATATAAAGTGGGTCGCTGTTGTTGATAGTGGTGGTGCCCCGCACTCTTACGGTAGAGGCTGCCCCTGGCTGGCCTGAGTTCTGCGTAATGGTAAGGCCGGAGGTTCGGCCCTGTAGTGCCTGCTCCACCCTGGTAATCGGCATGTTCTCCAGGTCGGAGGAGCTTACACTTGAAATAGCCCCTGTTACCACGCTTTTCTTCTGCACGCCATAGCCCACTACCACCACTTCCTCCAGTGAGTTGGCATTTAAGCTTAAAACTACGTTTGCTGTGGATTGGCCCGGTGCAACCTGCACTTCTTTAGTTTGGTAGCCCAGGTAGGAAATGACCAATGTACCTCCTTCATCCGGAATGCTAAGGCTGTAGCGGCCATCCAGGTCTGTTGTAGTACCTGTAGTGGTTCCTTTGAGTCCGACACTTGCGCCGATTAACAACTCTCCGGTAGGGCCTGTTACCACACCAGTTACCTGCAGGGCATAACTGGCAATAACAATAGGCGGAGCTAGCGCCTCAGTTGGTCCTGCAAAAGCAACTGCCGGGAAACAGACGGTTGCTGAAATTGCACAATTAAATGCTAAGTAAAAGTATTTTCTCATATCATGTTTAATTGTTAAAAGGCGTTTGTTCTTGTTTAGTTAGTTGTAAGCAAAAGGAATACTTTGTAAAAAGTAACTAATGTTTGTGAGTAATGCTAAGAAAATAATGCTTGATATATTCTTTTCTTTAACTAAATACTATAGCAGGTGGGGAAAATTAAAATTGATGTTGGAAAGCTAAAGAGATTACACGTAACTAACGAATATTAGTATACTGCACTGCTACTTTTCAACTACTTCATTACTACGTCAATTATAAAAATAGCGTTTTTTGAGCTAAAAAAGGGATTTGTTTTTCTAATATTTAAGACTAACCAGGAGAGGGAGAGATACTGAGAGAAAATAGAAACCGAGGCTTAGCGTAGCTGCATAGCCAGTTTGACGTACCGTAAAAGACAAATGCACCAGGTGCTTAAATAACCTGGTGTAAAGTTTATGGTCGCTCTGCAATATTAAATAAAAGTCAAGCACATTTTAAGTTATAAAGCGCAGTTAACAACATTGGATTAAAGTGCCCGGGAGCATGTTCTAAATGTTGCGAAACCAGATGAAAAGGTATTAATTGTATAATTTACAGATATTAATTAGCCACGATTAATCAGAAAGATAACATATACCACATACACCAGCAAAAAGAGGATACCATTCCAGCGGTCGATCGCGTTTTTCTTTCCGACAGGGATGGCTACAATCAGGAGAGTACTTGCAAATATCATCATCACGATATCTGTATTACTCACTACATCGAAAGGAAGCGGGTTAATAATGGCACTGATCCCTAATATCCACAGCAGGTTAAAGATGTTGGAGCCGATAACATTGCCAACTGCAATATCGATGTTGCGACGGTAGGCAGCCATAGCTGAGGTAACCAGTTCCGGCAGCGATGTGCCGACAGCCACTACTGTAAGCCCCACCAGCGACTCGCTCATACCTAATATACCGGCTATCTGAACAGCACCATTTACCACCCACTGCCCCCCGAAAAACAAACCCACCACACCAAGCAGAATGTAGAGCATAGACTTGCCCATCGACATAACCGGACCGGTGTCTTCTTCTGGTTCAGGGTCGTTGTTCGTTTTGGCTATGTTATAAATGTAAGCCATAAACAACACAAAGAAGAACAGCAGAATGCCACCATCTGTTCTGCTTATGTGCAGGTATTTATCTCCCTCAAACAAGACCGCGTTGGCCAGGAAACCTACCAGTAAGGTGGCTATGAGCGAAAAAGGTATTTCGGTGAGAACGGTGTTGCGCTTAATGGGTAGGGTACAGATAAGGGCGGCAATACCGAGAATGAGCAGGAGGTTAGCCACATTGCTACCAAAAATATTACCAATTGCCAGCTCTGAATTACCTGACATGCTAGCGATGATGTTGATAATGAGTTCGGGCAGAGAAGTTCCGAAAGATACAATGGTCAGGCCCACCACCATATCTGAAATATTGTAACGTTTGGCGAGGGAGGTGGAGCCGGTAACAAGAATATCAGCTCCTATAATTAACAAAACAAACCCTGCAATAAATAAAATATATGTAAGCATGTGGCCTCCGGCTTAGTGGGTGGTGTTCTGTTGGTTTTAAAAAGAAAGCTGCCCGATGTGGTGAGCACCGGACAGCTTTCTGATATTGATTACACAAAATGTATTAAAGCATATTATGATAAACCGCCTGTACGTCGTCGTCTTCTTCTATCTTCTCAATCAGGTTCTCTATTTCTTCTGCTTGTTCGTCGGTGAGTTCGGTGCGAGTGTTCGGTATGCGTTGCAACTCGGCCGTTATCACGTTCAGCCCTTTTTCTTCCAGCGCTTTTTGCATGGTGCCAAAGTCGGTAAAGGCGGTTTCTACTATAATTTCACCTTCGTGCTCATAAATATCGTCGGCACCAAAATCTATTAGCTCCAGCTCCAGTTCTTCTATGTCTACGCCTTCGGTGGCTATTTTAAAAATGCCTTTACGTGTGAAGATAAAGTCGAGGGAGCCGGTTTTGCCTACTGCGCCTCCTGCCCGTGAAAAGTATACCCGCATGTTGGCAACGGTACGGTTAATATTGTCGGTAGCAGTCTCTACCAGAATGGCAATGCCGTAGGGGCCGTAGCCTTCGTACACTACTTCGTCGTAGTTTTTTTCTTCTTTAGAAGAGGCACGTTTTATGGCAGCCTCTACACGGTCTTTGGGCATGTTAACGCCTTTGGCGTTTTGTATGGCAGTGCGCAAACGGGCATTCGATTCCGGGTTCGGACCACCTTCTTTTACTGCTATTACAATTTCTTTACCCAAGCGGGTAAAGGCCTTCGACATTTTATCCCAACGTTTAAACTTACGGGCTTTTCTAAATTCAAATGCGCGTCCCATCGTGTCTGGTTATAGTGTTGCTGCAAAGTTAGGGAAAATGGCAAATAGATATAAATTAGTTAAGCGTTAAAAGCAATGAGTTTTTTGTTCCGTCAGAATTTTTCAAATGAAATGGGCCTTCCGAAGGCAAAAAAGATATTAGATGCTAGATTATAGATGTTAGACCTTTAATTAGTTAAAGGTTAAAAGTCTTCATTCACTCATCTTCAAATTTCCAAATTAACCATCAAACAATTTAACAGGCAGCAATCAAATTATTCTAATGAAAATGCCCTTCCAAAGGATTTTTGCGGTGTAAAGGCTCAAGGGTAAGAGGTTAGCGGCGGCTTACCGGGTGAAAATCGGTGATGTGGAGACGCTGTTCGCAGAAGCCGTACTCATGCTCTATGTTTGAGCCAATGATAACAATGCGGTCGGTTTTGTTTAGGTCCACATGCTCCTGGTACCAGGCAATTCCTTCGGAGTCGAGGTTAGTGGTTGGTTCGTCGAGCAGCAGCAGGGGCGTATCGGCGTAAAGGGCCAGCCCCAGTTTCAGGCGCTGCTTCATGCCCGACGAAAAGTCTTTCACAAACTTGTTACGCGCTTTGGTAAGGCCCATGCGCTCTATAAGTTGCCCGTGGCTGATGTTGTGCCGGAGTGGCTTAAAGTTGGCATGAAAGGAGAGCATTTCGTGCAGCGTAAACTCCTCCACCAGTTCCAGGTAGGGGGCCGTAAGAGATAATTGACGGAAAGCTTGTTCGGGGGCAATGGGGCTGCCGGAAAGCGAATAGGAGAGTTCGCCTTCGCTGGGCAGGTTGTGGCCTGCAATTAGTGTAAGAAGAGTGGACTTCCCGGAGCCATTGTGGCCCAGTATGGCATAACTGGAGCCAGACTCAAACGTAAAAGTCAGGTTCCGGAAAATCCACTCGTAATTGTAGCGTTTACCTAAATTGCTTAGGTTAATTAGCATCTTTTGAAAAATATCCTTTAATAATGCCACGACCCGAGTTTCGGATAAAGTTAGTTATCTCGTCGCGTTCGGTACTTGGCATCAGGTCCAGCTCTATTTTATCGAGGGCCTGTGAGTTGTTGAGGCCGCTCATAAACAGGAAGCGGTAAATCTGCTGTATCTCGTTTATCTGCTCGCTCACAAAGCCTCTGCGGCGCAAACCAACCGAGTTAATGCCGGCATAGGAAAGTGGCTCACGAGCAGCTTTAACATAGGGTGGCACATCTTTCAGCACCAGGCAACCACCAGAAATAAAGGCATGCGAACCGATTTTAACGAACTGATGAATGGCGCTCATGGCACTTACAATGGCATAATCACCAACCTCTACGTGACCAGCCATTTGCACCGCATTACCGATAATGCAGTTGTTGCCTACCATGCAGTCGTGGGCAATATGGGCATAGGCCATAATCAGGCAGTTGCCGCCCACCACAGTCTTCATCTTGTCTATGGTGCCGCGGCTAACGGTTACATATTCTCTGATGACGGTGTTATCGCCAATGATGGCAGTTGTTACCTCACCGGCAAATTTAAGGTCTTGTGGTACCGAGGCAATAACAGCGCCCGGAAAAATCTTACAGTTTTTGCCAATACGTGCTCCTTCATTTATGGTCACGTTTGGGCCGATCCAGGTGCCTTCGCCTATTTCTACATTTTTATGAATAGTAGAGAAAGGTTCTACAACAACGTTCTGAGCTATTTTTGCCTCCGGGTGGATGTATGCTAATGGCTGGTTCATGCGTCTTTTTTAACAATCATTGCCGACATTTCTGCTTCAATTACCAGTTGACCATTTACAAAGGCCTGACCAGCCATTTTGGCAATACCGCGCTTGAGAGGAGCCAGCAGTTCACATTTAAAGATAATCGTGTCTCCGGGCACTACTTTGCGCTTAAAGCGGCACTTGTCTATAGCCAGAAGGTAAGTCCAGTAGTCATCGGGGTTGTCCATGGCGTTCAGCACCAGAATACCACCCGTCTGTGCCATAGCCTCTATCTGAAGCACGCCTGGCATAACCGGATTGTTCGGGAAATGGCCCTGGAAAAAAGGTTCATTCATGGTCACGTTCTTGATGCCCGCTACCATGGTGTCGTCCAGATGAATAATTTTGTCGATCAGCAGGAATGGATACCGGTGCGGCAGAGTAGCTGCAATCTGGTTAATATCCATTACCGGCGGCTTTTTGGGATCGTAAGTAGGGATGTTCTTAATAACCGACTCCTGAATAAGCCGCTTCACTTTTTTGGCGAAGGCTACGTTGGCCGCATGGCCTGGCCGGGCAGCCAGAATCTGGCCTTTTATCGGTCTTCCGATCAGGGCCAGGTCGCCGATCAGGTCGAGGAGCTTGTGGCGGGCCGGTTCGTTTTTAAAGCGAAGCTCTGTGTTGTTCAGTATGCCTTCTTCCTGCACCGATACTTTGGGCTTGTTCAGCAACTCCGACAGGTGCGCAAGTTCATCTTCCTGCACCACACGGTCTACTATAACAATGGCATTATCGAGGTTGCCGCCTTTAATAAGATTTTGCTTGAAAAGGGCCTCCAGCTCATGCAAAAAGCAGAACGTTCGGCAAGAGGCAATTTCTTCCTGAAACTGCGTGATATCGGTAATAGAGGCATGCTGGCTACCCAACACCGGCGAGTTATAATCCACCATTACAGTCAGGCGGTAATCATCGAGGGGGAGGGCTGCTATTTCTACGCCACGGGCATCGTCTTTGTAGCTAATGCCTTTGGTTATTTCAAAGTAATTGCGGAGCGCATTCTGCTCCTGCATGCCAACAGAGATTAAAGCCTTTACAAACTCAATAGCCGAGCCGTCCATTATAGGAGGCTCAGGACCGTCCAGCTCAATCAGCACATTATCTATCTGCAGGCCTACGAGTGCCGCCAGGGTATGCTCCACTGTGTTTACGCGTGCTCCGTTCTGCTCTATGGTGGTGCCGCGCGAGAGGTCTACCACATTATCCACATCCACGTTCACAAGCGGCTGCCCGGGCATATCTATCCGCTGAAACTTATAGCCATGGTTGGCAGGGGCAGGCTTAAACGTCATATTAGACACGATGCCAGTATGCAATCCAATGCCAGTAACGGTTACAGGAGCCTTTATGGTGTGCTGTTTTTCGTTCATTAATGTAATACAGTGTTTTATAGTTGGGCTTTGTATCACAAAGGGAGCAGAAAGACTGTCTTTTGCCATACAAGCTACCGGGAACCCAAAGGGGCACGCAAACTTACTATATAATCGTGGCTCTTACTAGTATTATTTTATATCCCTGATCTCGCTCTGGTTGCGGTTGCTCTCTTTTAAAAAGTCGAGTTCGCGCTGTAGCTCAGGCAGGTTCCGAAATACAGCAATGGCCTTCAGGTTTTGCTTGTAATCGAATGCCGGCGAGCCCTGAATAATGGTGCCAGACTTGGTAACAGATTTAGACACGCCAGACTGTGCGCCAACGGTGGTTTTATCAGCAAGCGTAATGTGGCCAACTATGCCAACCTGCCCGGCAATAACACAGTGGTTTCCTACCTTCGATGAGCCTGATATTCCGGATTGAGCCGCTATAACTGTATGGCGGCCAACGTCTACGTTGTGGGCAATCTGAACTAGGTTATCAATTTTAGTGCCTTCGCGAATAATGGTAGAGCCCATGGTGGCGCAGTCGATGGTGGTGTTGGCACCGATAGAAATATTGTCTTCGAGCACTACGTTACCGATCTGGGGAACAGTTTGGTAGCTGCCATCGGGTTGTGGGGCAAAGCCAAAGCCATCGCTGCCGATTACCACACCGGCATGTATAGTGCAGTTAGCGCCTATAACTGTGTTACTGTAAAGTTTGGAACCGGCAAACAGCGTGGTATTGTCGCCAATGGTTACGTTATCGCCAATGTATACCTGCGGAAAAATGCGGACGTTGTTGCCGATGGTGCAGTTATGCCCTATGTAAGAGAAGGCGCCCCGATAATGGCCTTCGCCAATGGTACTGCCTTTGCCCATAAAGCAAGGTTCTTCGAGGCCGGTTTTAGAGGCCAGCAGCGCATTTTGGTAATAGCTCAAAAGTTTCGAGAAGCTCGAATAAGGGTCTGACACCCGAATAAGCGAGGCTGCCACAGGCTTTTTGAGTTCCAGTTTATCAGATACAATAACGGCACTGGCACCTGTGGTATACAGGTAAGGCTCATATTTTGCGTTCGACAGAAAAGCAAGAGCGCCTGCCTGTGCTTCTTCTATTTTACCGAGAGAGCTGACTTTGGCCTGATCGTTCCCTTCAATTGTTCCCTGCAGCAGTTCCGCTATCTGTTGAACAGTAAATTCCATGTCGTAAAATTATGGCAAAAATAATTCTGTAAATAGGTCCGGGGCGTAAACTTAATAAAATTCTTGCGCGTGTGCCTAATATGTGTCAGTATAAAATGAAATGTTGCCGCCTGGTTACCTGAACATAACTCCTAAAAGCAATGTTACCACATTGTTCTGAGAACGGGCATTTAGTCAATTTATTTTTTGCCTGCTGGTACCACTGCTTTTTATTGTCCTTATGCATTGCTTCTGTGCAATTGAATGCCGGCTGATGTGGGGTACATGGCGAATTCTTTCTGCTGAAGTTAAGCCTCAGGATGCCCGCTTCTTTAAGTTGGCAAGTGCAGTAGCGGCCTCCTTGTAGACTTGCTCTTCCGGAACGGAAGTTAACTTACCATGTCGCTTCAGCAGGCGGCCATCTACAAAAACTGTGTCTACGTTATGAGGTTGCACCGCTTCTACCACCAGGTCTACAGGGTTTGTGAAGAGCCCGAGATTAGGCGCCTTGGTAGATACCATAATTATGTCGGCTCGTTTGCCAGGTGTAATGGAACCGGTGCGGTCGGCAATGCCGAGTGCTTTTGCACCTCCCATCGTGGCGAGTTCCAGCACCTGCCGGGCTGTGAGGCTAAACTCATCTTTGTTGAGGGCATTGGCCAGGTTCAGGAAAATTTTCATGATGGCAAACATATCGGCATTGCCCGACAGGGTGGTAGTGTCTACTGACAAACTGATGGTAGCTCCGGCATCTAAACATTTGGTTATAGGAGGTATGCCATAGCCTATGCGCAACTCACTGTAAGGCGAAAAACTGATAGAGGCCCCTGCCTTCACCATGTTGCTAATTTCCTGCTCGGTTGCGTCTGTGGCATGCACCAGTTGCATGTCTTTGCCCATTAGCCTGGCTTCTGCCAGTTTGCCAATGATGCCGCCTGCGCTGGCGTGTATGGTTATTGGCAACTTCATGGCCCGAGCTTTGGCAAGTTCTGCTTTACCGGTTTCTGCCTCGCTCTCAATGGCAGGGTGGCCGCCGATGCCGCGCCAGGCAAAGCCTAAACTCAGGAGATTTTCTGCAGCATAAGCAGGCCAGTGCCGGTGCAGGTGGTCTAGTGTGCTGAAGTTCATGCTGCTGGTGCCTTTTTGCCCGGCTGCTGTGCCACAGGAATACCTTGCCCGCAATCCGCTTTCTTGCAGCGCCCGTAAGCTGGCTTCGGCGTGTTGCAGGCTACGTACGTTGTGGCTCCAGTCGTGCACTGTGGTAATACCGGAAAAAAGGGCTTCGGTGGTGGCCAGGCGGGTGCTCTGGTACATATCTCCGGGCAGGAAGTGGGGGCCGTAGTGGCTGGTTGTGTCGAAATAGCCTTTGCCTTTGGTGTTGCCGGCCATACTGCGCAGCAGGGCAGTCCACATGTGCCAGTGTGTGTCTATCAGGCCAGGCAGTACAATCATTCCTTCCCCGTTTACCACCGTGGCGCCTGCAGCCTGCAGGTTTTGGCCTACTGCTACAATGGCACCGTTTTTCAGGTGCACATCGCCGGCAGGCAAATCGTTTAATTCAGGATCTACGGTAATTATGTAAGCCTGCTTAATAAGGTAGTTGCCGCGTGCAGGTAGTGTGGAGGCTGCCTTTTTAGGTGGTGCAGACGGAGCACTGGCCATGGCAGCTGCATGCCAGCACCCAGACAGGCCCAAGGCTCCTAAAGCCAACGACTTGCCAATAAAATTCCGACGACCTGTAGTTGCTTTTTCAGGCTGGTTATTCTCCTCTTGTGTAGACAATGGTTGTTGTATGGTAAGGTTTCCTTTGTCTACGTAGCTATGCACAAATCAGATGCCGGAGAAACCTGTTCATAGCCTTGACTAAAAACCGCCACTAAACCTTCGGAAGGCCATTTTTATTCGCATAATTTGTTTTCTGCTTGTTAAATTGTTTAGTGGTTTATTGTTGAGATTCAGGATGTATAATGCTGGAGATAAGTAAAGTTTCAAACTGATTCAAGTAACGGGTGATATTGCCTTGTACCCCTTTACTGAAAAACGATTAAAATCCTTCCGGAGGGCAATTTTATTTAAATAATTGCTTCTGCCTAATGGGCTACCTCCTTGGGGTAGCACACGTAGTATTTCTCCACCTTATCGCGTAGCGCTCTTATGTTAGGCAGGTCAGAGGCATCGGCCACATCTACTACATAGCCTGCTTTCGTGAGCACGTCAATCGACTGCCCTTCGGCCTGGTACGCGTTGTTGCTGATCTTTCCTGAAATCATGAGGTACTTTACATCTTCGGCCGGAATCTGGTAATGCTCCTGCACTAGCTCGCTGATGCCCAGCAGGAACTCCTCGTCATAAGGCTTGTTTGCTATGATAACTTTGAAGAGTCGACGGTTCAGGATGTTGGTAGAGAGAAACGAAAGTATTTTGTCGGGGTGGGTGGCCCAGAGTTTAATGCCGCTCCACACATCATGGTCATCGAGGGCGATAAAGCGCTCCAGTATAGTATGGTCTGCTTCGAAATTCTCTAAGGTCAGGTCAGACTCCAGGAAGTAGAGGAGGCAGGGGCTGCCGGGTAACTCTACACCTGCCTGCACCAGCTCGCGGGCGCGTTGCACCGTGCGCAGCACCATGTTCTCGGCACTGATAACGGTTTTGTGCAGGTACACCTGCCAGTACATCAGGCGGCGGCTTACCAGAAAGTTCTCGATACTGTAAATGGCCTTTTCCTCCACCACCAACTGGTCGTTGGCTACATCGAGCATTTTTATTAGCCGGTCTGCTCCAATCTTACCTTCGTACACGCCGGTGTAAAAGCTGTCGCGGTTCAGGTAATCGAGGCGGTCTACGTCGAGCTGGCTCGAAACCAGCTGGTGAAAAAACTTGCGGTGGTAGGTGCCGGTGAAAATCTGCATGGCCAGTTCCAGTTTCCCGCCAAAAGCCTTGTTGAGCAGCTGCATGATGTGGAGCGACAGGTGCTCGTGATGCACTTCCTTAAAAATGGCGGTTTCGAGGGCATGCGAAAAAGGACCGTGCCCTATGTCGTGTAGCAGAATAGCGATGAGCGAGGCTTCGTACTCGGTATCGTTTATTTCGTTATTTTTACTTCGGAGCGTATCCAGCGCCATGCTCATCAGGTGCATGGCTCCCAGCGCATGATGAAACCGTGTATGCAAAGCCCCGGGATACACCATTTCTGTCAGGCCCAGTTGCTTAATGCGGCGCAGGCGCTGAAAGTAAGGGTGCTCTATTATATCGTACAGAAGCTCAGACGGGACGGTGATAAATCCGTAAACGGGGTCATTGATGATTTTCTTTTTGTTCATCAAGAAATAAAATTAGGTGCGCTAACCGTTTAAAAGGCATAGCAGTAAGAATATAAGAAGCGTTTATGCCAGCCTGAAAAACAATTAAGGAACAGTATTTGAGCTGATTAACCCAGAACCAAAAATAACTAACATAAAACTATGCAAAGATATAACATTTTGTGGGCAGATGATGAGATAGACCTGCTGAAGCCGCATATTCTTTTCCTGGAAGAGCGGGGCTACGATATTACACCAGTAAACAGCGGCGCCGATGCCATCGAGAAGTTTCAGGAAAGCAGCTACGATGTAGTTTTCCTGGATGAGAACATGCCCGGCATCAGTGGCCTCGAAACCCTGACGGAGCTAAAAGCCATGCGCCCGGCCGTGCCCGTGATCATGATCACCAAAAGTGAGGAAGAGCATATTATGGAAGAAGCCATCGGCTCTAAAATATCAGACTACCTGATCAAGCCCCTCAACCCCAACCAGATTCTGCTTTCGGTAAAGAAACTGCTCGATAACAAGCGGCTGGTTTCGGAGCGCACCAACATGAGCTACCAGCGCGACTTCCGGACGCTGGGGATGGCTTTTGGCGAACGCCTAAGCTCGGTAGAATGGGCTGATATTTATAAAAAGCTGGTGTTCTGGGAGCTGGAAATAGATGAGACGGAGAACAAAAGCATGGCCGACGTGATAAATATGCAGAAAGATGAGGCCAACTCCAACTTCGCCAAGTTTATCATGGAAAACTATGAAGACTGGATCAATAAAGATTCTGACGATGCGCCGCTTATGTCGCATGAGGTGTTCAGGGAACGCGTGTTCCCGATGATGAAGGAGTCCGACAAGCCTGTATATTTCCTGCTGATAGACAACCTGCGCTACGACCAATGGAAGGTGCTGGAGCCGATTATTTCGGAGATGTTCACCATCGACACCGAGGAGATGTATTATTCCATTCTGCCTACCACCACTGCCTACGCCCGTAATGCCATTTTTTCGGGTATGCTGCCCAACGAAATCGCCAAAAAGTATCCGAACCTGTGGGTTGGTGATGATGAGGAAGAAGGCAAGAACCTGAATGAGCCTGAGTTTCTGGACATACAGTGCCAGCAAAACCGCATCACCGACAAGCATAGTTATCACAAAATTACGAACCCGGCAGCCGGCAAAGATCTGCTGGCCAAGTTCAATAACCTCGATAACAACAAGCTGAACGTAATCGTGTATAACTTTGTGGATATGCTTTCGCATGCCCGCACCGACAGCAACATGGTGCGCGAACTGGCCCCCGACGAGTCGGCTTACCGCTCCATTACCCGTTCGTGGTTCCTGCACTCGCCGCTCTACGAAACACTTCGGCTTATTTCGGAACGCAAAGCAAGGCTCATCATTACTACCGACCACGGCACCATCCGGGTAAAAAGGCCGTTTAAAATTATAGGCGACCGGGCCACTAACACTAACCTGCGCTACAAGCACGGTAAAAACCTGGGTTATACCGATAAAGATGTCTTTACAGTGCCAAAGCCGGAACGATTTTTCTTGCCAAAAGCCAACGTTTCCACTACGTTTGTATTCGCAATAGAAGATTACTTTTTTGCGTACCCTAACAACTACAACTATTACGTGAATTATTATAAAGATACTTTTCAGCATGGCGGGGTGTCGTTAGAAGAGGTCATAATTCCGTTAATAACCCTTACACCGAAAAATGCATAACACTGCACTTGAGAAAGCACGTATAAAGATGTCGTCGTTGGCCGATTTGCCAGCGGCGGCTTCTGTGCTTTTAGAGGAATCCAGAGAGGAAGCCGTTATTTTGTTCGAAGGACCAATGGGAGCCGGCAAAACAACGCTTATAAAAGAGCTTTGCCGCCAGCTGGGCGTACACGAAAACGTAAGCAGCCCAACCTTTGCTTTGGTGAACGAATATGAAACAGCAACAGGCAACCTGATCTATCATTTCGATTTTTATAGAATAAAAGATGAACGGGAGGCGCTCGAAATGGGTGTTCTTGAGTATTTTGATTCGGGGAGGATGTGCCTGATAGAATGGCCATCGCTTATCCCAAATTTGTTGCCGGAAAAGTACCTGCATGTTTCGATGCAGCCCGCCGCCGAGGGTGAGGAGCGCATCATGGTTATTAAGAAAGTATGATATGACGGAGAGATTCGCCGTAAACATGGGCAGGCTGGCCACCAGCTCCGCATTGTATCCCAAAGAATCGATGCTGGCCGTGGAGGAGCGTTACCGCAGCCTCTTTATTGGTTTGCCAAAGGAGTCTTCTTTTCAGGAAAACCGGATTGGTCTTACACCCGATGCCGTTAAGCAACTTACCGACCAGGGCCACCGCATCTGGGTAGAGTCTGGTGCCGGAAGCCCGTCTAAATACTCAGACCACGAATATTCGGAGGCAGGTGCCAAGGTGGTGTATTCAGCCGAAGAAATTTACGAGGCAGAAGTAATTCTGAAGATCGCACCGCCTACCTACGAAGAAATTGAGTACCTGCGCCCCAACCAAACCCTGATATCGGCGCTCCAATTCGGCAACCTGACATCTGATTATGTGCAGGCGCTGCTCCGCAAAAAGATTAATGCCATCTCATTCGAGCTTATCCGCGATAAATCGGATGCCAAGCCGGTAGTGCGTGCCATGAGCGAGATTGCCGGTAGTACCGTTATGCTGATTGCCGCAGAATACCTGAGCAGCAGCAACGAGGGTAAAGGTGTTATTCTGGGTGGCATAACAGGAGTACCACCTTCCAAAGTAGTTATACTGGGGGCTGGCACGGTGGCAGAGCATGCCGCCCGGGCAGCTATAGGTTTAGGTGCAGAAGTAAAGGTATTCGATAACCATATTTACAAGCTTCGCCGGCTAAAGCACAACATAGGGGCGCAGCTGTTTACCTCTACCCTCGACAAAGCCGTGCTCTACAACGAAATAAAGCAGGCTGATGTGGTGATCGGAGCATTGGTAGCCGATGAAGGCCGGATGCCCTGTATGGTAGAGGAAATGGTGATTGCTCAGATGAGCCCCGGTTCTGTTATCATTGATGTATGTATCGATCAGGGTGGCTGCTTCGA
The DNA here is from genome assembly GCF_008017455.1 of Pontibacter qinzhouensis. Taxonomy (GTDB): domain Bacteria; phylum Bacteroidota; class Bacteroidia; order Cytophagales; family Hymenobacteraceae; genus Pontibacter; species Pontibacter qinzhouensis. Next base: position 20,961 of record NZ_VRTY01000065.1, read on the forward strand.
GACCTCAGAGATTACCTCGCATAGCCGGCCTGTGTACCGCAAATACGATATTATTCATTACTGTGTGCCCAACATACCATCTCGGGTGCCGCGTACTGCCACCAATGCACTTAGCAACATCTTTACGCCCATCTTCGCTGAAATTGCCAAACATGGCGGCATCAACGAAATTCTGTTCATGAACGAGCATTACCGCAGTGGCGTTTACATCTACAAAGGCAGCCTGACCAATGCCCAGATTGCCAAAAAATTCGGGATGCGCTACAAAGAACTGGGGTTGATGATTGCCGTCCGGAATTGATTTGTAGAAAACAGACATTTGAGATTGATACACAAAAACCCGCCGAAGCGGGTTTTTGGCTTTTGGGGCAACAAATTATTCTAATAGAAATAACCTTCAGAAGGCTTTTTAAAGCTAAAGTATCTTAGGGCTTGAGATATAAGATTTTTCTAGCACAGGTGTTCTGCTTTTCGTCTGCTTCGGACAGACATTCGCAGGAGCTGCGCACTCTTTGCTGCTCTTAATTTGAATCAGCCATTTAACTATTAGACAATCAGCAACTACCAATCAACAACTCAGATTATTCGAATGAAAATGCCCTTCTGAAGCTTTTTAGCTTCAGTTAAGCCAAGGGTATAGCACTAAGGTTGCATTAACAGCAGTACCTTCCAGGCCGCCTGAACCTGGTTGTCTTCGAGTAGTTTTTGAGCCAGTTTCTCCAGCTCCTGCGCCAGCTTTTCTGGTTGGCTGCTGTACTTGCTGATGGTGTAAGCGACTATCGGTTCCTTTCGGAACTCATCTGCTTCGGTGAGAGAGGGTGGCGCTGGTAGGTTGGCTAAGCGTGCCAGGTTGTTGCCGGTTAACCTGCTGCTGTTGCGGATAAAGCCAGGTAACTGATCAATGCCCATACCTTTGTGGCGCGATGGTTTAGGGAGCACAAAAATGTTGTTGCCGTTTGCCCTGATGTAATAATCGCCGCCCATGCGCGCCACGGCATCGAGCTTGTACGGGTCTATGCGGCCTTTTTCGTCCAGTACCTCTTCCTGCACATGTATAAGCAGCACCTCACAAATGACCAGGTTTCCGGCTCCGCCTTCGGTGCCCAGGCTAATAATATCGTTTACCTTACATTCTATGGCCACCGGAGCTTCTGCTACGCGCGGCGGTTTTACCATTACGGCTGGCACTGCTGTCAGGCCGGCTTTTACAAACTCGTTTACGCGCGTATCGTACTCGGTGCTCGCCAGCGACATTTGCTCCACCAGCTCGTAGTTGGCGATATGGATCACAACTTCTTTTGTCGCTTTTACATTATCGAGGGTATGTTTGCTGGAGTTGTCGCGGATGCGGCTGAGCGGTGAGAAAACGAGAATAGGAGGGTTAGAGCTAAAAAGATTAAAGAAGCTGAAAGGACTCAGGTTCACATTGCCTGCTGCATCGGTGGTACTGGCAAACGCCACCGGGCGCGGCGCAACAGCTCCCGAAAGCAAACTATATACTTCGGAAGAGGGCGTCTCTTGCAGGTTAATTGTTTTAAAAGGCATCTGGTTTGGAAATTTTGAATGAGTGCATGAGAGAATGCGTGAATGGGAAATCTTCAACTTAACACTGAAATCTACTTAAACAGCCGGCAAAACCTGTCCGCGAACTTCACCGAAACCGATCCGGATGCCTTCTTTTTCTGAAAAGCCACGCATTATTACCGTATCGTAGTCTTGCAGAAAGCTGCGTTGGGTATTATCTGGTAATGTAACAGGATTTTGCCCTTGCCGCGTTAGCTCGAGCAAAGAGCCAAAAGAGCCAGGCTCAGAGCCGCTGATGGTGCCGGAGGCATAAATGTCGCCTACTTGCAGGTTCACACCGTTGCTGGTCTGGTGCGCCAGCTGCTGACTCATGTTCCAGTACAGGTGTTTGAAGTTGGTGTGACAAAGGGTGGTGGTATTTCCGGAAGCTGGCTGCAGCTGCACCTCCAGGTTAATATCGTAGTGGCGGTGGCCGGTAAAGTCGAGGTAGGAGAGAGGCCTGGGCAACTGCTCCGGACCTTTAACCCGGAAAGGCTCCAGTGCATCCAGCGTAACCACCCAGGGCGAAATGGAGGTGGCAAAACTTTTACTCAGGAAAGGCCCCAACGGTACGTATTCCCACTTCTGCACATCGCGCGCCGACCAATCGTTAAGCAAAACCAGGCCGAAAATATGCTCATCTGCTTCGTCTGCTGCTATGCTGGTGCCAAGTGCAGTTTCTTTGCCCGTTATAAAAGCTACTTCCAGTTCATAATCCAGTTGCTTCGAAGGTCCGAACGCCGGCAAGTCTGCTTCTGCTGCCTTGGTTTGCCCTTTTGGCCGGTAAATAGGTGTTCCGGATACGACAATAGAAGAGGCGCGCCCGTGGTAGGCAACCGGCATGTGCCGCCAGTTGGGGAGCAGCGGGTTGTCCGGGTCGCGGAACAGCTGACCTACATTGGTGGCATGTTCCAGGCTGGAGTAGAAGTCGGTGTAGTTGCCTACTTTCACGGGCAGCAGCATTTCGGCATCCGTCATTCTTACCAGGCACTTCTGCATCAGTTCACTGTTGCCGCTTATTTCTTCGTTATTGGTGCGCAGCAACTCCGATACTCTGTTTCTGATGGCGCGCCACACAGGTCTGCCATGTGCTATAAAATCGTTCAGGTATGGCCTGTGAAAAACAGTAGGATCAATATCGATGAGCTCAAACATGTTATACTGCCCCAACACGCACATATCCAGCACATAGTTGCCAATGGCTACACCTACACGCGGGTCTTTTTCGGGTGTCTGAAAAATGCCAAAAGGCAAGTTCTGAATCGGGAAATCGCTGTCGGGGGCGATCTGGATCCAGGAGTGTAGCGAAGGGTCGTTGGCTTTGAGCATGGTGTTGGCGTAGGGTTAAAGAGGTTCAGGTGCGGCAGCCGACTTTTATACTTCAGTGCAAACAAGTATTGCCTGACGGAAAGAATGGCTGCAACTGTATATGCCGATTAAACTATGTTTACGTAGCAGTCTCTGTTTGGTCAGGTAATTTAAATGAGAATTTCAAGGATGGGTCTGTGTAAATTTATGTTCGATGCTGTGACTTGACTGGGCTACTACTCAATACTTCCAATTATTTAAATGAAATGGCCCTTCCGACAGAAATTTACTTCAGGTGTGCCAAGGGTATTGGTTAAAGTTGGAACAGGCAACTTCAAAAATTAAACATAAATCCAGTTGGTGTATGCGTTTAAAAGCAAAGCGGGTGCAGCTAGTAAAACTAACAGCACCCGCTTAAATTTTCAGGCAGAGAAAAAATCTGGCTACAGCCGTATTATACTTGCGTCAGGTTAACAGCTTCAACCGCCCTGATCTCAGGAACTGCCTTTAGTACCGACTGCTCAACACCAGCCTTTAATGTCATCGTAGACATGGGGCAGGAGCCGCAGGCACCCAGCAATTCTAACCTCAGTACCATGTCATCGGTTACTTCGAGCACCTTCACGTTGCCACCGTCAGCTTCCAGGTAAGGCCTGATCTGATCGAGGGCACTTTCAATTCGAAGTAAAAAATTGTTGTCTACGTTTGTAACTGTCATTATCTTAATTCTTTATTTCTACAATCTGCGTTTTGGCTAGTGTGGCGTTCCGGACAGATACCTGCTGGGCTACGGCCTGGGCTAACTCTTTGAAAACACCGGAAGCCGGAGAATCGTTCTGTAAAACGACAGGAGTTCCGGCATCTCCGCTTTCGCGGATGCTCTGCACCAGCGGAACCTGCCCTAACAAAGGCACATTATACTTGTCTGCCAACATCTGGCCACCTCCTTCACCAAAAATATAATATTTGTTCTCAGGTAGTTCGGCAGGTGTAAAATACGCCATATTCTCCACAATACCCAGCACCGGCACATTAATTTGTGGCTGCAGGAACATTTGCAGACCCTTAGTGGCATCGGCTAAGGCTACTTTCTGCGGCGTGGTAACAATAACGGCACCGGTTACCGGCAGCACCTGCACCATGGTCAGGTGAATGTCGGAAGTGCCTGGCGGCAAGTCTAATAGCAGGTAATCTAGCTCGCCCCACTCCACATCCGAAATAAACTGCTTCAGGGCAGAACTGGCCATCGGGCCACGCCAGATTACAGCACTATCCGGGGGAGTCAGGAAACCGATAGACATCATTTTAATGCCAAATTTCTCTACCGGCACAATGTAATTTTTGCCATGATCGCCCTGTACCATGCCCGGCCTTATCTGCTCTGTGCCAAACATGGTAGGTATAGAGGGGCCGGAAATATCAGCATCGATCAGCCCGACTTTGGCACCAGACTGCGCCAGGGCAATGGCCAGGTTCGTAGTAACCGTAGATTTGCCTACGCCACCTTTGCCGGAAGCCACGGCTATAATGTTTTTAACGCCTTTCAGTACATCGCCGCTGCCGGTACGGCCAGAGGTAACGCGCGAGGTCATGTTAACAGTTACGTTAGCCTCTTTGTCGACCATGGTATGGATGGCGGTAATGCAGGCATTGCGTATCAGGTCTTTCAGCGGGCAGGCCGGTGTGGTCAGAATAACGGTGAAGCTAATGTTCTTGCCATCAACCTCCACCTGCTCTATCATGTTCAGGGTTACCAGATCTTTCCCCAGATCGGGCTCCTCTACATAGCTGAGGGCTTTTAATATATCTTCTTTTGTAATAGCCATATTTTTTTGGATGACTTTCGAAATGTCGGTGCAAAGATACGAACAAAATCTCTGAAAGCATGACCCGAACCGCTTTTATGCCAGCTGCAGGATGTGATCTGGAAAAAGAAAAAGAATAAATAGTAGAGATGTGCTTGCAACCCTTTTCTGAGTTTAAGAATCTCATAAATAAAGACTTCCGACTTTAGCTATGAAAAATCCGCCGGTGCTTTATCAGTTTAATGTATTTGCGCTTTTGCTTTGCATTGCGCTTGTAACCTCGTGCCTCGAAATGGGCGATCCGGAGCGCCAGCCTTCAGATCAGGTGTTAGGCAAGTGGTACCTGGTACGGGTGGAAGAACCTGTTAAAACAGTTGCCCCACCTACCGACAGTACCCGCATCTGGCTTGAGTTTGCAGGTGCAGGCGGTAGCCCGGAGCAGCAGACGGGTAAAGCGTATAGTGTGCGTGGCGAAAACCTGGTAAACCTGTATGCAGGTTCCGCTATCTTTAACGGAGCTGAAAAGTCCGGTCAAATGACCATTGGCAGCCTGGGCTCTACCAAGCGTGGCGGCCCGGCACTGCACACCGCCTTCGATGCCTATTACCTGCGCCTACTCGAAAAAGCCTCCTCATACACCATAAAAGATAATACCTTAATTATCAGGGCTCAGAACCAGGAAATGCTTCTGTTTGTAAGGTAAAGCCGAAGTTTTGCTAGCACTAGAAGTAAGTTCTAATCTTTTAGCAACCGTAAAACCTCAAATCAGAAAAAACGACATTACGGATCAACCCTTGAGCTAAAATGGAGGTTTTTTTGTCGGAAGGCCATTTTCATTAGAAGAATTTAGCTGCCACAATTTCCCTCCACCAAAATTCAGAATTAATTAGCCGGCATCTGTTATCTTTGTCATCCTGCTAAGGAAAAAGATATGTCCCTGATCCCGAAAGAAACAGTTGACCAGATTATGGCCCGCGCCGACATTGTGGAGGTGGTGGGCGATTTTGTGTCGCTCAAGAAAAAGGGGCAGAACATGTGGGCGTGTTGCCCCTTTCACCACGAAAAATCTCCATCTTTCTCGGTTTCGCCGGCAAAAGGCATTTACAAGTGCTTTGGCTGCGGCAAGGCTGGTAACCCGGTGCAGTTTATAATGGATGTGGAAGGCACCAGCTTTCCGGAGGCGCTCAAGTACCTGGCCAAAAAGTACAGCATCGAGATTCCGGAAGAAACCGCCTCACCGGAAAGCAACCGCGAGCAGAACGAGCGCGACAGTCAGTTCATCATCACTGATTTTGCCAACAAGCATTTTCAGCAAAATCTTCATTCGCACGAGCAGGGCAACATCGGGCAAGCTTACCTGAAAGAACGCGGGCTTTCGGCTGCCATCATAAAAAAGTTTGAGCTGGGTTACAGCCTCGATGCCTGGTCCGACCTGACCGATGCCGCCCTGAAAGCCGGTTTTAAGCAACAATACCTAGAGGCGACCGGCCTTGCCATTGTGAAAGACGATAAGCGGTATGACCGTTTCAGAGGGCGTGTTATGTTCCCGATACATAACGTGTCGGGGCGTGTGGTGGGTTTTGGTGCCCGCACGCTCAAGTCTAACGACAAGAAAAGCCCTAAATACCTCAACTCGCCAGAGTCGGAGATTTACCACAAGAGCAATGTGCTCTACGGGCTTTACCAGGCGCGGCAGGCCATGCGCATGCAGGACATGTGCTACCTGGTGGAGGGCTACCTCGATGTACTCTCGCTGCACCAGGGCGGCATCGATAACGTGGTGGCCTCATCCGGAACCTCGCTCACCGATGGTCAGATTAAACTGATTGGTCGCTACACGCAGCACATTACGGTATTGTACGATGGCGATGCAGCCGGTATAAAGGCCTCGCTCCGTGGCATCGACCTGATTCTGGAGAATGGGCTGAACGTGAACGTGGTGACTTTTCCGGAAGGAGAGGACCCTGACTCTTATATACACAAGGTTGGCGACACCGCTTTTAAAGGCTATGTACAGCAGCAGGCGCAGGACTTTATCTCGTTTAAAGCCAGCCTCTATGCCGCCGACACCAAAGACAACCCGGTTAAAAAAGCCGAAGCCATCCGCGAGATTGTAAGCTCTATCGCCAAAATTCCAGATTCGATTAAAAGGTCGGTGTTCTTCAGGAGCTGCAGTCTTATTTTTGATATAGATGAGCAGGTGCTCGTGTCGGAGTACAACAAAATGCAGCTCCAGGACCGGCAGCAGCCGCAGCCAAAGCCGAACACTTCGTTTGGCCAGCAGGCACCCTTGCCAGCAGAGCCGGAACCAGAAGAAGAGGAGTCTGATACAGATGTGCTCAAACGCTACGAACGCGAAATTGTGCGCATGCTGCTCAACTACCCCGACCGCGTGCTGGAAGAAGGCATAACTACCTGCCAGTATATGCTGGAGCAGCTCGAGGATGTAGAATTCCGGACCCCGCTTTATGCCCGCCTGATGGAGCTGGTGAAGGAGAAGTTGTGCGAAGAAAAGATTCCGGTTGCCGAAGACTTTATTAATTACCCCGATCAGGAAATAAGGGCAGAGGCGATCGGCCTGTTGTCGGAGCAGCATGAGCTGAGCCACAACTGGGCCACCCATCAGATTTTTGTGCCGCATGAGTCGGACCTGCTGCCGTATGGTGCGGAGCGTGCCGTGCTTCGCCTGAAATGGCGCAACGTGCAACTGCTCATAAAAACAGAAATGGAAAAGCTGCGCCTCGTAACAGACCCTGATGAGCAAATCAGGCAGCTTACTACTATCCGATCTCTTAAAACGTTCGAAAATCAGCTGGCCGAAATGCTCGGCATTGTCGTTAACAGGTAGTGTAAAGCCTTCTGCCACTGCCCAATTGTTCAGTCTGAACACTACCCTTGCAACTTTTTTCCGGTAAACACAGATGAGGGTGGCTTGGTACTCGTGTTTCACCTTGAGGTTCTAATGTGCATACAAATAAAACAGTTAGGTAGACCCTTGGCTAAAATGTATTAAAATTTCTTCGGAAGACCATTTTCATTAGAATAATTACACCTCCATTCAACAAAAGTTAAAGCAATGTACTTAGCCGGAAACAAAACTAATGGCTTAGATGGAAATAGGGTTTAACTAAATTTTTTGGTAGGTTTAGAGACTGGTCAGTGCAAAATTATTTCTAAATGAATAAGGTATTCATATTTAAATAATTCTATTCTTGTCTGACTTTATTAGACTACGTAATTAGCGGTTGCGACCTCAGCAAGCAGCCACTCCTGAAAGGAAAGAGTTGGATGAAAAACCAAGCAATTTATTTTTCAGGATGTTAATTTTCTGGTTCTTCTGATAATGTTTAATGTCGCAACATTTTATGTAATCGATTGCTCACCACTGCGTAACGATTTGCCATATAAATTGCCAATATGGGAAAAATCAGCACGAAAGTAAGAATCCAGAACTTAGAGATAATTAAATATAGTGAAATGTTAATATATGTGTTTTTCAACAAAAAAATCTGTTTTTAAAAATATATAAAGAACAATCGTTTGTTAATTGTTAAAAAATATTTAATATGTAATCGATTGCGCAAAAGGCGCTTGATGATGGCATAAAGGTTACATCAGGTAGGTTGGTTTTTATATGTGGTAAAACGCCTTTTCTGCTGCAAGCTGTAATTAATAGTGTGTTTAATTAAACGTATTCTTTTCCCATGGAACTATTGGACCGGATTGAGGAGGCATCAGCGACTCCAAAGTACTTACAGGTGGTAAATGCAATTATCGCAGACATCGAGGCAGGGGTTTTGAAACGTGGTCATCGCATACCTTCTATTAACGAGACCAGCGAAATGTATTACCTCTCGCGAGACACTATTGAGAAAGCCTATAAGGTGTTGCGCAAGCGTGGTGTCATTAGCTCCGTTAAAGGCAAAGGCTGCTACATTAGCCATACTTTTGCATCAGACAAGATACGGGTGCTGTTGCTCTTTAATAAACTGAGTGCCTACAAAAAAACAGTATATTACTCGTTGCTCAAAAGCCTGGGCGAAGATGCCGTTGTCGATCTTCAAATTCACCATTACGACGGCAAAATCTGTCAGAACTTTATCCAGGAGAGTTTAGGCAAGTACCAGTATTACGTTATTATGCCGCATTTTTATGCCAACGTAGAAGTGGCCATGCAAACCATTGATTTGATTCCGCCTGAAAAACTGCTGCTCCTCGACAAGAACATAGAATCTTATGCAGGCGATTGTGCCGCCATTTACCAGGATTTTGAACGCGACATACGGGCAGCACTGCACTCAGGCAGAGACTTGCTGGCTAAATACAACAAACTGCTGCTGGTGTACCCCAAAGAGGTTTCGTACCCGATTGAGATCGTAAAAGGCTTTCGCCACTTCTGTCGCGAAACCAACTTCGACCATGCCATTGTTAGCAGCATTAAAGAAGAACCACTGGCAGCAAAAACAGCCTACATCGTGCTCGAAGAATCTGACCTGGCCGACCTGATTACCCAGAGCCGCTCGCTTGGTCTGCAGCTTGGAAAAGACGTTGGACTGATTTCGTACAACGATACGCCACTTAAAAAAATTCTGGACAATGGTATTACCGTTATTTCCACTGACCATGAGAAAATGGGTGGAACAGCGGCTTATCTTATGAAGCACAAGTTACGAGAGAGAATTCATAACCCGTTTACCCTAATCAGACGCAACTCCTTATAATATATGGTATACTAATACTCCTTTTATCTATTAAATCTTTTAGCAGAGAGAGCGGCAGAACCTGTTGCTCTCTCTGCATTTAGTAACCTGCTCCGCATGCACGCTCTCAGGTTCTAAATAGTCCGGCCAAACTGCAGTGGGCTTAGCAGGAGAGAGGTCGGTCGGTTAATAAAAACAAAGATTAAAGTACTCTGTTTAAACAATTTAATGATTTTAAAATAGGATTATGGAAGTAAGTAAAAGTATTAACTTCTTGTATTTCAATATATTTAACGAAAAGTAGCTCTTTTAATAAACAACTTACATTTATTACGTACATACAAGTTGCAAACACAAACTTTTTGATGCCGGTTTAATTGCTGTAGCAACAAAATGTATGAGATATTATCTGTATATTTGATTTTTTTAAAATAACACCTGGTAACATGATTACAACTATTTCCTCCCGTATTGAAGTAATGAAATGGATGGAAGACTTCGTTGCAGAAAAGTACAACGAGTTGATCAAGTCGGTAGAAGATAGTTGGCAACCTGCTGATCTTTTACCTGATTCACGTTTCGAAACTTTCTTTGAGGAAGTAAAGAACCTACGGGAACGAGCACGCGACTTATCTTATGACCTGCTGGCTGTATTGGTAGGTGATACGATAACAGAAGAGGCTTTGCCAACATACGAAAGCTGGCTAATGAAAATTGATGGCTTGTCGCAACATCCCGACAGCCCCTGGATGCGTTGGAACAGAAGCTGGACTGCTGAAGAAAACCGCCACGGAGATGCACTTAACAGGTATCTTTTCTTGAGTGGCCGCATAAACATGCGCGAAATGGAAGCCTCTACGCAATATCTTATCGCCGATGGCTTTGATCTGCAGACAGACAACGACCCTTACCGCAGCTTTGTTTATACCAGCTACCAGGAAACAGCTACCAATATTTCGCACCGTCGTGTGGCACAGATCGCTAAAAAACAAGGCGACCTGATGTTAGCAAAACTCTGTGGGCACGTGGCGGCCGATGAGGCACGCCATGCCAAGGCCTATAAATCGTTTGTAGGCAAAATATTTGAGGCCGATCCAAACGAAATGATGCTTGCCTTTGAAGACATGATGCGCAAGAAAATTGTAATGCCAGCCCACTACATGCGTGAGCTTGGAGTAGAAATAGGCAAGACCTTCGGGCATTTTACAGATGCTGCGCAGCGCATTGGTGTGTACACTGCCCACGACTATACCGAAATTTTAGAAGACCTGCTGGTTGACTGGAAAATAGATACTGTAACAGGACTGAATGAGGCTGGCGAACGTGCCCGCGATTATGTTATGGCCCTGCCAAACAGACTTAAAAGAGTAGCGGAGCGTATGAAAGCCCCTAGCCTGGAGTATAAATTCCGCTGGATAGACTAATCAGACAAAAAATAAATAAATCAAGAAAGCCTGCCACATTTGTAGCAGGCTTTCTTGATTTAATCAAATTCTAACTGTTTAATCCAGGTTTATTGTTTAATCACTATTCCTTTCCAAAAAGCAATGTGGTGTTTTATCTCTGATGCGGCTTCTTTTGGTTCCGGGTAATACCAGGCTGCATCTGTGTTCAGTTCTCCGTTGACCTTTACGTGATAGTAAGAAGCCTCTCCTTTCCAGGGGCAGTGGGTGTGTGTTTGGCTTTTTTCCAGATACTCCTGGTTTACACCATTTTCAGGAAAGTAATAATTTCCCTCTATTTTTATAGTGTCGTCGCTATCAGCAACAACAACATTATTCCAGATCGCTTTCATAGTTTTGTGCCGTAAATTTTCTTTTTTCATGATTATTGCTTAGTATTTACTATTCCGTTACCTAAAGGTTTGCTTTAGTATAAGCAGAACAGCTCCGGCAGGCGCGTGCACAGGCAGCAGATGCAAAGGTATTTAGGACGAAGTAAAACAAGTCTTGTAAAATAATTGTTTAAGTCAAAGGCCGCAGGTGCAGAACCGAAGCAACATACACTAGCCATTATAACCTGCGTTCTCGGTAGCAGAGCTATGTAATAGGAGCAAGCCGGAAGACAACATGACCCTGCTGTGCATCATAGGGTACACGACATTAATTTTTTGATTGAACATGTGGAAAATTTAAATAAAATTAATGGGGAGTTGTGATGCGGCTCACGGCAGGTAATTAACATAGCCGTATAGTAAAATAGTGGGTTTTTCGACCAGAACAGAGTAAGTGCCCGGTAGGCAATACCAACTATCCTTTTTAGAGGGGCAGCTTTTTCTTCTGTTTGGTCTTATATTTTCAGCAGGAAATTAATTATGAGTTTAGGATTTAGATTTTCAGAGTATATACCGGCACCAGAGGAGAATAACGGATTCGAATCGTTGCTCAAGCTGTTTTTGCAGCTCATTACCATAACCTCCGGCGATGTGGCCGAAACGCTTGCCTGGCTAAACTCGCTCGACAAGCAGTATAACCTTACCAACGACCAGTATGGCATGGGCGACTTTATTGAGGACCTGAAAAAGAAAGGCTACCTCAACGAAGACCAGCAACAGGGTACGTTTAAAATAAGTGCTAAAAGTGAACAGCAGATACGCAAAAGCGCCCTCGAAGAAATTTTCGGCAAACTAAAAAAAGGTGGGAAAGGTACCCATACCACGCCCCATACCGGGGTAGGCGACGAAGCCAGCACCGACCAGCGCGAATACCGGTTTGGCGACTCCATTGAGCAGATCTCCATGACCGACTCGCTCCGTAATGCCCAGATAAACCACGGGCTTTCTGATTTTATGCTGACTGAGCAAGACCTGGAGGTAACTGAAACAGAGCACAAGACGCAGGCCTCTACCGTGCTGATGATCGATATTTCGCACTCGATGATTTTATATGGTGAAGACCGCATTACACCAGCCAAAAAGGTAGCCATGGCACTGGCAGAGCTCGTAAAGCAGAAGTACCCGAAAGATACCCTCGATGTGATTGTGTTCGGGAACGATGCCTGGCAGATTGAGATAAAAGATTTGCCCTACTTGGAAGTTGGCCCCTACCATACCAACACCGTAGCTGGTCTGGAACTGGCTATGGACATTCTGCGCAAGCGAAAAACACCAAACAAGCAGATTTTTATGATCACCGATGGCAAACCAACCTGCCTGAAAGAGGGAGTACGGTATTACAAAAACAGCTTTGGCCTCGACCGGAAGGTGGTGAATAAAACCATAAACCTGGCAGCTCAGTGCCGCAAACTTAAAATTCCGATTACGACTTTTATGATTGCTACAGACCCTTACCTGCAGCAGTTCGTAGATGAGTTTACGAAAGTGAACAACGGGCAGGCCTACTACAGCAGCCTGAAAGGTCTGGGGCATTTAGTGTTTAAAGATTACCGGCAAAACCGTAAAAAAACCTTTTAATAATTGGGCAGGCAAGCACCGGATGAGCAACGTTTGCGGTGGCTATTGCTGCGTTTATGTCTAAAGCACTGAATAAATAGCTGCCACTCCTGTTGTTCAGGTGCTTCACTTGCCTTCTAACATACTTATACTTACATGCACTACAGAGATATACCTTCTGAAAACTTACTAAAAATAAGAACCTTGGGGCAGCTGAAAGCGGCCGGTTACGAGCCTCAGTCAGTAAAGCAGGAGTTGCGGCACAACCTGATCAGGAGGCTGCAGCGAAAAGAAGACGTTTTTCCCGGCATCTGGGGCTATGAGGAAACCGTTATTCCGGATATGCAGCGCGCCATCCTTTCTATGCACCACATTAACCTGCTGGGGCTGCGGGGGCAGGCAAAAACCCGGATCGCCCGCATGATGGTCGACCTGCTCGACGAGTACATTCCTGTTGTAAAAGGCTCCGAACTGAACGATGACCCCATGCAGCCTTTGTCGCGGTTTGCCAAGGACCAGGTGCTGGAGCACGGCGACGATACACCTGTTGCCTGGCTGCACCGCGATGAGCGCTATACCGAGAAGCTGGCTACCCCCGATGTTTCAGTGGCTGACCTGATAGGCGATGCCGACCCGATTAAAGCCGCCACCATGAAACTACCGTACTCCGATGAGCGGGTTATTCATTTTGGCCTTATTCCGCGGTCGCACCGGGGCATTTTCGTTATAAACGAAATACCTGATTTGCAGGCCCGCATACAAGTGGCGCTGTTTAATATTCTGCAGGAAGGCGATATACAAATTCGGGGCTTCAAGGTGCGCCTGCCACTCGATATCCAGTTTGTGTTTACTGCCAACCCGGAAGATTATACCAACCGCGGCTCCATTGTAACGCCACTGAAAGACCGCATCGACAGCCAGATAATTACGCACTACCCGAAATCTATTGAGATAGGTAAGAAAATTACCCGCCAGGAAGCTCATATTAAACAAGAGCAGGAGCAGGTAGTGCAGCTCAACGACCTGGTTAGCGACCTGATAGAGCAAGTTGCCTTCGAGGCGCGCGAAAGCGAGTATGTAGATGCCAAAAGTGGTGTTTCGGCCCGCTTAACTATATCTGCCTTCGAGAACCTGCTAAGTGCCGCCGAGCGACGTGCCCTGCTAAACGGGGAAACATCGACTCATGTGCGTGTATCTGACTTCATGAATACCATTCCGGCTGTAACAGGCAAAGTGGAGCTGGTGTATGAGGGCGAGCAGGAGGGGGCCGGGCATGTGGCGCAGGTGCTGATGGGCAAAGCCATCAGATCGCAGTTCCTAAAATATTTTCCTGACCCGGACAAAGCAAAAAAGACGAAGAACGGCACCAACCCCTACAAAAAAGTAGTGGATTGGTTCGGCGAAGGCAACAAACTCGATATACTAAGCGATGCCTCAGATGCGGAGTATACCAAAGGCCTGAAAAGTGTACCTGGCCTGGCAGAGCTAGTTGAAAAAAGCCAGCCCAAGGTAAGTGCCCAGGAGAAGTTGTTTATGATGGAGTTTGCCTTGCATGGGCTCGCCGAGCACAGCCAGATCAGCAAGAACAAATTAAGCACCGGCCTCCAGTTTAAAGACCTGCTAAGCGGCATGTTTACCATGCCAAGTTTCGGCGAGGAAGAAGACGATGATTCCTATTGATAGATAATTAAGTAAAAGGACACATACCCTTAGTTTCAGCTAAAAAGAGAAAAGGCAGAAGTCGGAAATGGCTATCTGTTTTTTCTCTTTTTAGCTGAACATTAAATGAAGATTGGAAGTCTCTGACAACCTGCTGGCGGTTGTTACTATGCAACATTACATAGACCTTAGCAACTTTCGAAACATTGCTGCAACCTGCCCTTCCAGAGTTAAAAGTTAAAAGAAGTACTCACTCATTCACAATGCTACCAAAATAACAATTCGGCCAATAAATTACCAGCAACCAATTATTCAGATAAAAACAGCCTTCCAAAGGTGATAGTGCCAGAAAATAGTCAAGGGTTGCAGCAATATAAGTAACTCCGGAGCGGCTAACAGAGTAGGTGAGGTACATGGATCATCCTGTTTCTATCTGGCCGGTGCTGGCGCTGGTGCTAATTCATTTTTTCGGCATGCGACTTCGGTTTCTGAGCGGGTTGCCTCGCAGCATCTGGTTGTCGGGGGCAGGTGGTGTTTCGGTGGCGTATGTGTTTCTGCACCTGTTCCCGGAACTGAATGAGGGGCAGGAGCACATAGAAGATGCGGTGCAGGCACTTTCTTTTCTGAGGCATCATGTTTACCTGATGGCGCTGCTGGGGCTGGCGGTGTTTTATGGGCTGGAGCGCTCGGTGGTGTCGTCGCGGAAAGAAAACCAAAAAGATTCTTCAGATGAGCAGGCTTCGCCGGGTGTGTTCTGGGTGCATATCGGGTCGTTTGCACTTTACAATGCCCTGATCGGGTATATTTTGTTTCAGCGTGAAGAAGGGCCTGTGCAGGAGATGCTGCTTTTTGCCATTGCCATGGCGCTCCATTTTATCGTTAACGACTTCGGGTTGCAGGACCATCACCAGCACATGTACCGCCGCATGGGGCGTTGGGTGCTAGTAACGGCCTTGCTCGCAGGTTGGCTAACCGGCTTTTTGGTGGAGATGCCACAAAGCGTGATCGTCCTGCTCATGGCATTTGTAGGAGGCGGTGTGGTGCTGAACGTGCTGAAGGAGGAACTGCCCGAAGAACGTGAAAGCCGCTACTGGGCTTTTCTGGTAGGCGCAACAGTTTACTCGGTGCTGCTGTTGGCCATCTGAAAACACCCTTGGATCATTTTCTGCCAAATGTCTTTTGGAGGCCGTTTTCATTTGAATAATTGGCTGTTGGTTGTTAGTTGTTGATTGCTGAACTGTTGGAATTCTGAATGAGTGAGTAAGTGTTTCTTTCCAACTCTTAACTAAAAACTACCCTTGACAAAAAAATGCCTAAAATCTTTTTGGAGGGCATTTTCATTAGAATAATTTGAGTGTATAACATATTACGGGGTAGTTATATAGTAATACTTCTATAAAGAAGGTTCCATCTGGCTTAGCTGCTGCTCGACCCGGTGCCCTCCTGCTGTTTTGTTGCATAGCCTTGGCTCTGAGCGCTCACGGCCGCGAGGCCCCGTCCTTGGC
>NZ_VRTY01000066.1 GCF_008017455.1 Pontibacter qinzhouensis
GATGATTACAGTAAATTTATGGTAGATAATAAAGTCTCTTCCGCTTTCATCTGGCCTAGCTGGTACAAGCATTTTGCCAGGTTATTACATATGAGAAGCTTCGCAGCAAATTTTAAGCTGATAAATAAGCTAGCAAATGTAAAGGTAAATGAACGTGCTAAGGCGGGGAAGGCATACTCGGATATAACGGGAAAAAGTTAATGACATGTAAAATTACCAGCTTTCTACAGTTAATTACCTTTTTGGGACAATATTAGTTTAAAAAGCTTAAAATTCAGTAATATAAAATTCAGCTGCCGTGTACACTTGAGCGACAGGTGCAACTCAAAACTTGCATTAACGGTAATGAGACCAGCTATAGGCTACAACTAAATGTACCAAAATTCGAATTTGCACTGCCATCTGTTATGGGATACAGGACGCAGGACACATGATTTAAGATTGTTCTTTTCCTTTATAAACTGAAATATCAATTGTTAATTTCCGGTAGTTTGTGTCGCCGTCTATATCTAGGCCTTTAAAAAATTAACGTTACCAGGTAACGTCTTCGGGGTTGGTAAAGCCGAACCCTGGCTTAAAGCCGCTGCCTTCGCCATGCAGATGCCGCCACATATCAGCCTCCAGCTTTAGTTTGTCGAGTTGCATAAACTCCTGCCACCGCTGTTTGTCCTCCTCCCCAAACTCCGCCACCAAGTCGCTCAGCGATAGGTTCTTGTCGCGGAGCAGGTGCGGGTTAGCTTGAAGCAACAGTTCGATCTTAATCCGGAAATACGTGTTCAATTCCTTATACCGCGCTTCATCCCAATTTTCTAAACCTGTGTTATCCATTTGCTGTAGTTTTACCTTTTTTACTCTTAAAATCGGGTAATGTTTTTAACCACACTCGTGTAGCACCTGCTGTTGCTCCATTAAAAGCAAGGCCTTACCTTTGCGCCAACCCGAATCGGAGGAATAGAAGACTGGTATTTCAAATACCACTTGCCTCCAGCATCAATTTTACTTCAGGTAATTATGGAACCATATAAAATTAAACTCCTTCAAACTATAGTTGTTATTGCCGTGCTGCTGCTTGTGAAGTTGCTGCTTAGCAAAAGCATCTATAAGATCAGTACGCGCTTCGACTTTGCCTTACGTCGGGTTAATATTACTTTCCGGATCATCAACATCATCCTCATCTCGTTTGGCACTATTACACTGGCTGCCATTTGGGGGCTGGATCAGAAAGAGTTATTGCTGTTCATCAGCTCCACTATCACGGTGCTCGGTGTTGCTTTTTTTGCGCAATGGTCAATCCTTTCTAATGTAACATCGGGCCTGGTATTGTTTTTCAGCCATCCGCTCCGGATAGGCGACAATATCAGAATTTTCGATAAAGATTTTGAGGTGGAAGGCAGACTTCAGGATATCTCCGTGTTTTTTATGCACATCGAAACCAAGGACGGTAAAAACATCACCATGCCCAACACCCTGGCTTTGCAGAAAATTATATCCATTATTCCAGATGAGGTTATCTTGCCGGTAACTCACGAGGAACAACGGGTGCATTCATAAAACGGAATGATACAGCTATAGACCCTGAATTTGAGGCTGATATTTAAATTCTGCTAATGAAAATGGCCTTCAAAAGCTATTTAACGCTTTTTTAGCCAAGGGTATAGCGCTTTCAGGAGTAAAACCAGGAGCAGCTATTACACAGTCAAATTAGAAATTAAAAATTCAAAATTAGAAATTGGCACACACAAACTTCATTGATCGTAATTCCAAAAAAGCTTATTCTTTAGAAATAATGTTGACTGTGCACTAGTATAGTACAATAAATCCCGGAGTCACGATCTTGCATGCTCCGGGGTTTATTCTAGAACTACCTGTTACTTCCCATTCATTATCTCTCCCAGAATCTCATACGATTTTAATCTGGCATTATGATCGTAGATATGAGAAGCAACCATAATCTCATCTACCTGCGTATCGTCCAGGAAAGCCTGCAGCTGTTCTTTTACGGTTGCTTTTGCTCCTATAAAGGTATACCGAAGCATTTGTTGCACCGCGTACTTTTCGGAGGCATCCCATAGGTTTTCCATGCTCTGTGCAGGTGGTTGCATCTGGCGGGCAGTGCCTCTTATAACACTCAGGAAAGACTGGTACAGGGAGGTAGCCAAAAGCTCCGCCTCTGCATCGGTTGCTGCTGCCGTTACATTTACACAAGCCATGGCATAAGGGGTCTGCAGCGTATCAGAAGGCCTGAAACTTTCGCGGTAGACTTTTAAGGCATGATGCAGGGCAGCAGGTGCAAAATGACTGGCAAACGCGTAGGGGAGGCCTAACATGCCGGCCAGCTGGGCACCAAAGGTACTGGAGCCTAAAAGCCAGATAGGCACATTGCTACCTTCGCCAGGTACAGCACGAACCCGTGCGTTAGGATTAACAGGCCCCAGATAATTTTGCAGTTCCTCCACATGCCTCGGAAAATCCTCTACATTGCCCACCAGGTCGCGGCGAAGTGCCATAGCCGTTTGCTGGTCGGTACCTGGTGCGCGGCCAAGGCCTAAGTCTATGCGGCCCGGGTAAAGTGTTTCTAAAGTTCCGAACTGTTCGGCAACAACCAAAGGAGCGTGGTTAGGTAACATAATTCCTCCGGAGCCTACACGAATGGTAGAAGTACCACTTGCCACATGCCCGATTAATAGAGCAGTAGCAGAGCTTGCAATTCCGGGCATGTTGTGGTGCTCGGCCAGCCAATAGCGTGTAAAGCCTAATCGCTCCACATGCTGCGCCAGGTTTAACGTATTCTTAAATGAGTCTGCTGCTGTCTTTCCGGCAACTATAGGCACCAGATCGAGTACCGAAATGGCGGTGTCTGTCAATTTTTTTTCTTTATGATCCTGCATGTTATTTTGTCTTCTTTTATTTCTTCCAGCAGATAAAACCAGATTACTATTTTATAATTTATGTTTTACAACAGGTTTAAGAACAGCTGATTAAATTCTAAATGCGTGTCCTGCTCCTTATTTTTACTTCATGATTGATACTTAAAACGCTATTCTCAGGAGCGGTAAAAAAGCCTAGTTATATTCGGAATATTGCCATTTCCCGATAAATAAAAAACAACTAAATTGTTTCTGTTCATATACGCTTACAGATCGTTAAGAATAGATTCGGCAACACGCTGAATGGCTGCTTCATCGCGCTTGTAGTAAGTCCATTGGCCAGAACGGGTGGCCACAATTAAGCCAGCACGTTGCAGCAACGACAGGTATTCCGAAACTGTAGATTGTGATAGCCCCAGTTTCTGCTGAATATGCCCTACACATACACCTTGGTTATTTGCTTGCACCCCTTCCTGCTGCGCCGGAAAGTATTGTTCCGGGTCTTTCAGTAAGCTCAAAATTTGTAACCTTGTTTTGTTTGAAAGCGCTTTAAATATCTCAACCTTATTCATAATGCAAATATATCGATTTTTCCCGATAAGCCAAATATGTATTTTTTATAGCAGATATAAGTTTGTGGTGAAGTAGAACTGCCGGAGCTTTAGAAGTATTTCATTTGGAGAGTCTGAACCTGAGTTTAAATACAACTTTATTCATCAAACAAGAGGAAAACATAGCCAATGAACTTAAAGCAAAGTTGATGCAGTACTTAACTAATACAAATGAATCTCGTGAGGGAGGCTAAAAATATCTTATTTTATTTACTGAACATCTTTCTACAATTCCAGCATTAAAAAACTTCCACACCCGAAATACGGATGCGGAAGTTTCTCTACTTCATTAACCAGCATTTAAATTGGTAGGCTTTACCAGCGTTTTCTGCGTTCACTGCATCAGGCGCTCATGGCATGCTCCCTGCCTGAATAATGCTGCTGCACTTTTTTTGTAGTACGTACTTTTTTTAGCTGAACGTTATAAAGCAGTAGAGCAGTGGCTACAATTGTGAGTACGTTAATGGTCGGAATAATATATACAGCCGGCTCAATGCTAAAACCCAGCATGCCCATGGTATAAATTTTTACACTAAGCGCCGTCATGAGCAGGGAGAGAAACACAAAGTAAACGGGAGCCAGCAAATAACCGATTTTCTTTTCCTGGATCAGGAGCAGGCCGGCTACAAACCCAATAGGCAAGAACAAGCTCAGGTCAAGGCCTTGTACAACTAATGTGGTGTAATGATCTACCTGTAACGGAATTATACTGCCATCGAGCAGAGGCGTTACGACCACGCTCAGCCACAGCAAGGCTATGCTGAAGGTTACCAGAATCAGGAAGGCACCAAGTGTTTTAACTGGAGTAGAGGCATTAAAGGCAGCTTTCAGCCTCTTCTTGTTAAACGACAAGATGGTAAGCGATAAGGCAAAAAACGACGCTGAAAGCAACATGGCATACCCCAGGAACATGACGTTGTAAGTGCACATTACCAAATAGAAAAGGTAGGTCAGGACAAAGTAAAGAAGCGTACCTGCCAATAGGAAGCGACTTACCAGGGATCCGCCACGAGCAAAAAACATAGACACCAGCAACAAAGGAACTGCCAGAAAAAGAGTTACGTAATCCTGGGCTATGCCTTGTGGAGCAACTTCGGCAGACATATGCTGGTAAATACCCTTCCCGTAAATGGCGATGGTGGCACCGCGAACAGTGTCGTGCCAGAAAGGACCTGGGCCACCACTAGAGGTAATGCCGGCTAAGGTGGCTATAATGGCCACAGCTGCTATAAACAGCACCAATATGCTAACTGTAAACTTATTTTTCATGGCTTTATCATGTTTTTGGGTTAGACTTCTTTCAATTATTTAATCACTTAAAGAAAGGTAATGCAGAAAAAACATTAGCCCGATGACCAGCCACATTTATAAAAATGATATTTATCTCTTTTTCAACCTATTATAAAGAGCAACTTAAACTTCTGCAGCCAATTGGGAGTTTCAACTACTTTATAAGAAGGACAGACTTTTATGGACTGGCTACCTGTGGCAAGCTTCAGCAAGTGCTACACACCTGGGTAATGGGGAAGTTTATTCACGGGTAGAACAGACTGTAAGGCAAAGGCAGCCTTTAGGGTCGGATTTTACTTATGTCAGCAGCAACCTGTAAGGGATAGAGGGAGTAAACGTAGCATATTATTAAACCGAAGCATGGCCTACTCTCTGACAAGGTAAGCGACATAAAATACCCGCTCAGAAAAAAAATCTACTACAGCAGCATGAAAGAACTGGAGGATATTGTAAGGGCATATGAAATTGCACAAGCTAATAAATTAAAGACAGCCTTGGCTACAGTCGTACATGTGCAGGGCTCCTCTTACAGGCGACCAGGTGCACGTATGCTGGTAACTGAAAACGGAGAACTGACTGGGGCGATCAGTGGCGGCTGCCTCGAAGGTGATGCTCTCCGGAAAGCAAGGCTCGCTATGCTTCAGCAGAAAAAAATGCTCATCACCTACGATACCTCCGATGAAGATGATGTAACAATAGGAGTAGGGCTCGGCTGCAACGGCATCATCCAGATTCTGATAGAACCAGTAGACCCAACCAACCCGGCCAATCCTGTTGCCATGCTTCAGGCTTTTCTGAAGGAACGGCAGGTAGCAGTGCTCATCACATTGTTTTCGATGGAAAACAGATCAGGAGACCAACCTGGTACTTGCTTTTTTTTATCTGATAAGCATGCGGAGTTGAGCACACAACAGGATAATCAGGCGCAGGAAACCCTTTATGCCGAGGCACGTGAGGCGTTAGAATCTAAAACATCGCTAACTAAAACCTATGAGTTGGCAGGTAGCACTTTTACCGGCTTTGTGGAGGTGCTGGTACCGCAGTTGGCTTTGGTGATAGTGGGTGCAGGCAACGATGCTAGGCCGCTGGTCAGCATAGCCTCTCTACTTGGCTGGAACATAACCGTAGTAGATGGGCGCGCTAACTACCTGACGGCGGCGCGGTTCCCGGCGGCACATAAGTTGCTGCTGGCCAAGCCGGAACAGGTGCTTGACCAGATACAGCTTGATGAGCAGACGGTTTTTGTGCTCATGACTCATAACTATAATTACGAAATAGCTCTGCTGCGCTTACTGCTTCCTCTTAGTTGGCCTTATGTAGGTGTGTTAGGCCCCAGAAAAAAGCTAGACCGCATGCTGCAAGAGCTGGAGGAGGATGGATGCCACCTACCGGAAAGAGCACTGAAGCACCTGCACGGCCCTGTTGGTCTCGACATCGGCGCAGAAACTTCCGAAGAAATAGCGCTATCCATTCTATCTGAAATAAAAGCTGTTTTAGCAGACAGGCCCGGCTCTCCCTTACGCGCTAAAAATGGCCCGATACATGAATACACTTCCGAAATAACCAAATCTGTTCAGTCAAAAGAGCTGATAGCAGATACTTTTACATGCAGCATTCAAATGGAGTAGCACATGAAAAAGTTACATGTCTATAGAGCGTATGAGCCAACATGCAGAACAGCTTTTTGCCACTCGCACTGTTTTCTTTCTTCTTTGAGTTTTAACCCTTGGCATAAATTGGCATATTTTTCTTCTAAAGGCCTATTTCATTAGCATAATTTGATTTCATCATCAATCACTTCTAATACCACCTATGACCGGACTTATCTTGTTAGCGGCAGGGGCATCAACCAGGTTAGGAAAACCGAAGCAGAAGCTCCTGTTTGAAGGCCGAACGCTTATTTATAGAGCCGCAGAATCAGCAGTGGCCTCAGGCTGCGAACCGGTTGTGGTGGTGCTGGGTGCTTACGCGGAGGTTATAGCGGAGGAATTGCTGCCTCTGAAGGTGGAGCTGGCCCTGAATTCTG
Source organism: Pontibacter qinzhouensis (assembly GCF_008017455.1). Lineage (GTDB taxonomy): Bacteria > Bacteroidota > Bacteroidia > Cytophagales > Hymenobacteraceae > Pontibacter > Pontibacter qinzhouensis. Next base: position 6,795 of record NZ_VRTY01000066.1, read on the forward strand.
AATGGGAGGCTGGCATGGGAGCATCTATCCGGTGCGGCCTATCGAAGCTATTAGCTGTAGCACCTGCTGTAGAGGCATGTCTGCTCATGGTATGTGACCAGCCTTTCGTGGATGTGCAGCTGCTGCAAAAGCTCCTGCAAGCCCGGGCAGCTACAGGTAAAGGAATAGCGGCCTGTACTTACCAGAATACCTTAGGAACTCCCGCCGTATTTGGCAAAACCTATTTTACAGATTTGTTGGGGCTGGAAGGGCAGCAGGGAGCACGTAGACTGCTGCAGCAGCACCTGCACGATGTGGAGGCAGTACCTTTTCCGGAAGGCGCTATAGATGTAGACACAGCAGCAGATTTTACAGCTCTTCTTAACCATACCCGGTCCTGATGCAGGATTAACTTATCTTGCATTAAATTTTGTGACCTAAGCGGGATTCATCAGTAGAAGCAGGAAAGAACGGTAGCAAAACGATTTTGTAATATCTGTTTGTAATGGAACAGGTTCAGTTAAATGGCAAATGTACTTACCAATAAATGGCAGGCGTTACTTTTCAAAGATGATGAAACACCCTTGGATTAAAACTGCTAATTTTCATTTGGAAGGCCAAAATCATTAGCATAATCAGAGTCACCTTTTACTACTTTGGCTAACTTAACCGTAACAACTGTTGAGCAGCAGGCCTAAAAATACCTGTTACTATAGTCTTGCATAGGCTTTAGTTGCTATTTCGCTGCCAGGCCACATGAACATTAAAGGTACTGCAGCAGTTAAACAAATTCTATTACATCTTACAGATAACAGCTTATAAAATAATGCAATACAGAAAACTAGGAAAAACAGGTTTTAATGTTTCGGAAATAGCGCTAGGAACATGGCAGGTAGGTGGCCGTTGGGGAGAACCTTTTAACGACGCCAATGCCGCACAAATAATAAACCAGGCCATAGATGCAGGTGTCAACTTCATCGACACAGCCGATGTATACAGCGATGGGCTAAGTGAGGCTGCAGTAGCCAAGGTGGTGAAAGCACGAACGGAGGAAGTGTATATAGCCACTAAATGTGGTCGCCAAATAAACCCGCACCTCTCAGAAGGTTATACCCCAGAAAGTGTAACAGCCTATGTAGAAGCCAGCCTGCGTAACATGAGGCTCGAAACCCTGGACCTTATTCAGCTGCATTGTCCGCCTACTGCCGTGTATAACCGCCCAGAAATTTTCGAAACATTTGACCGGCTTCAGGAGCAGGGCAAGATCAGAAACCTGGGTGTGAGTGTGGAGCTGGTAGATGAAGCCTTGCAGGCGATGCAGTACCCCAACGTTAAAACTATTCAGGTAATATTTAATATGTTCCGGCTCAAACCTGCGCAGGAGCTATTCGAGAAGGCGCGACAGCAGGATGTGGGCATTATTGTAAGGGTGCCACTGGCTAGCGGGCTACTCACAGGCAAAATGAGCCACGCCACCACTTTTGGCGCGCAGGATCACCGCCATTTCAATCGCCATGGCGAGGCCTTCGACAAAGGAGAAACGTTTTCAGGAGTTGATTATGAGTTAGGATTGGAGGCAGTAGAAGCCCTGAAAAAACTATTTCCGGGGCAGGAACCGCTGGCAGCCTGGGCACTACGCTGGGTACTCATGTTCCCGGAGGTAAGCACCGTTATACCCGGTGCATCTCGTCCGGAACAAGTAACATCTAATGTAGCAGCTTCTCAACTTCCGGCCCTTAGTCCGGAGCAGATGCAAGGTGTGCAACAAATCTACGATCAGTACATAAAAGAGCAGGTGCATGCCCAATGGTAATGGCTTTTAATTTTTAACTAAATTTCAGGAAAAGGTGAAACACAACGCAAGCTCCTTCAGTAGTTGAAAGTATATCCTGATTTCTAAAGCTTTGCATCAATTCCTTCAGATAAAAATGAAGGAACCATTTATAGCATGTAGGCGAAAAAGCGCCTGCCTCTCCGGCCAGTAAAGCATCAAGACTTTGTGAACCAGGAACGGCAGGCGCTTTTTCGTTTAACACATGCAGCTTGTTACCTGGCCCTTTACAAAGTATTTGTTTCACCTTTATAACTCTACATTCATGATGATTCTGGAAGTAAGAAAGATAAATCGGAACGCTGGAAAGTGGCTAAGTGTGCTAGCGCTGTTGGCCAGTGCCTGGACCTACGAGAATGGCAACCTGGTGCAAGTTGTGTGCTTCGGGCTGCTGGCGGTGGTGCTGTGGCTGGTAGCTGACATGTATGTTGGGCTTCAGCTAAAGGAACGCGACCAAAAGCTGGCAATCGGTTTTGGCTTCGGCAAGCTTTTTAAGGTACAGGAGGAGTTTTATTTTCATGAGGTAAAAGGCTTGCATATTGTACAGCAAACAGACCGTTACTACGCCATCGGGCTCACCTTAACTTCCGGTCGCTTTCTGATTCTGGAAAAAGTAGCTACGCTCGCCAAAGCCAAAGCAAGACAATTGGAACTAACAGAATTGTTTGACAAGTCACTTATCCGCCAGAAGAATTAGGTATGCGAAAATTTCTACATTTCATTTGTAAGGCTTTCCCGAAGCTTCTGTTGCTGCTGATCGGTGTTTTGGCACATGCTACTCCGGCAGCGGCCTGCACCACCTGCAGCAGACCTTTACAAGCCGAAATATTTACAACAGATTTTTTTCTGGTATTGCTGTTGCTCCTGCTGCCTTTTGTGCTTGTTTGGGCGCTGGTATACGGTTTACATAAACTCAAATAAAAATGCAAGAACAGCAACCTGCAACAAGAGCCTCTGGCCTCACTACCGGCCCTTTGGTAGCAGCCGCGGCACTTATTGGTATCGGAATGGGAGGCTTTATCGATGGCATAGTGCTGCACCAGATTTTGCAGTGGCACCAGATGCTGACTGCTAAAATACCGGCTACCACCGTGCTTAACAAAGAAGTTAATATGTTCTGGGATGGCATCTTCCATAGTTTTACCTGGCTCACTACAGCAGCTGGTATATACCGGTTATGGCGACTTGTTTTTACGAGAAAAGCGCTGTTATCGAACAAGCTGTTTGCTGGCGGTCTGCTATTGGGCTGGGGACTGTTTAATGTAGTAGAAGGTATATTGGACCATCACGTGCTCGTGCTGCACAACGTTCGCGAACTGAGCGCCAACACGGACGCCTGGAACTATGGTTTTCTGATACTATCTTTCCTGATGCTTGCTGCCGGCTGGTTTATGATACAGGCTGAGCGCAAACGTTTAAAGGTATATTAAGTCATAAAAGGCTACTGCATGTGTCTTGAAGGCGCTGGAATAGAAGCATCTGATCTAAGAGGGTTTAGGCTATCCCTAACAGCATACTTCACTATATTCTTTAGATCAGTAGTTAAGGCTGTTGCTAGTAATTATGCTAATGAAAATGGGCTTCCAAAGCTTTTTCATCAAAAACTATCCAAGGGTGTACAGTTATAGGTACCTCGTACTGCTGGTCAGAAAACTCCATTTTGTTTACCACCTTTCTTCATGGCTCGTATAAATACGGAGTGGCTACCTTAACAATGTTTAACCACAGGTTCTGTAGCTGATCTGGCACAGTCTGTTATAATTACCATTGTGCCAATTAAGCTGCTTACCCTGAAAAGTACAAGCTTTACCATTTATTAAGGATGATAGGCTTGCTTTACGAAAACTGTACCCTTTAAACTCGTATTATTAAGATATTATCATTTTACTAACCTTTATACAGATAAAATGGAAAGTAAGAGCGCCAAACAAGCCGTGAGTGATGTGTTGCAATTGGACCTGGAGGAGACCCAGTCGCAAGAGCTATACTACAACATCTGCAATTTCCTGATGCAAAAAGATGAGCTTTGCTATGTCGATATAATTAAATTTAAGTACTCCCTGCTCATCGAAGATTTTAACCAGGAGCTCATCGACTACTTCGTAATGGAATACGTGCTTTCTAACATGAGGAGCAAATACGGCTTAGTACTTTCCGCACTAACATACCTGATTACCAGCAAATCCTGAAGCTAGCTGTTCTAGAAAATCCGACTCCTTGTAGAATAGCCCGCAAAGGCTTTTAATGGCGGGTCACCAACTAACTAGGATTTCTACTAACTAGGTGGAAGAAATTAAAGGCGTGTCTCTGATAACAGTTGGAGCAGCAGGACTGGATTTGCTTTCGTACTTTAAAATTATTCGAATGAAAAAGGCCTTCCGAAGGAATTTAACTAAATTTCCATCAAGGGTGTGCCTGCCAATTAGTGAACATTGTAGCTAGGAACATAAGCCGGAAGAGAAACGGAACAGCAAGGACCTGGGTTTATGTCTGGTGTACTTGTATGTTAGTACCAGTTACCAGGTCTGTTGTAGTACTTGTCGAGCAACTGGTAAGGGCATAGCTGAAATACTATGCTTGCTGGTTAGCCTGGTTTGAGCCCCAACAAAAAAAGAATCCTGCAAGTGTTAACCCGCAGGATTCTCTAAGTAGCGTAAGTTGAAAATAATTGGCAACTGCTATTAGCTAGCTGCTTTTTTGTTGATGTAGCTTTTAGCCAGCTTGTTTAGCTTTGTATCGGCTGTCTGCTCTTCTTTTAACGTCTCGTTTAGTAAAGCTGCTGCTTCGGCATGGCCCAGGAACTCAGCAAAGTGAGCAGCGGTGCCGTAACCCGAAATCTCATAATGCTCTATGCGTTGTGCCGAAGCAATAAGGCCGGCATCTTTCACCTCCGGAGTGGCTTTCTCATCGATCATGTCTTCGCCTTCCTCAATCAATCCTTCCATTGCTTTGCACTTCATGCGGCCCGGACTAATTCCCAGCAGGTCACAAACTTTCTCAAGACGCTCTTTCTGTACCTTGGTTTCTTCCAGATGACTTTCAAATGCCTGTTTCAGCTTCGGATCAGCTGCTTTCTCGGCCATTTTAGGAAGAGCCTCTAACAACTGCTTTTCAGCGCTATATAAATCTTTTATCTCGTGCTGCAGTAGCTCGTCCAGGTTCTTTAATTTACTCATAGCTTTAAATTTTTATGGTTTTAGTAGTGCGTTTGCGTTTGGCTATACGCGCCCATAGCAGTTTTGTTAAAGAGCAGGTACTTGTTTTGGCACATTTCAAGAAATAAAAAGGCAGACGAAAAAGCTAGGCTAAAGAGAATGAAAGAGATAGCTGATTTAAAGCAATACAATAAATATGCAAATTAAGAACCTGACCTAAAAGCTGCTGCTTAGGGATGAGAAAGTTTATTCTGGTTTAATGTAACCACAGAAGCAGGAGAGGCGGCAGGCCCTAAAAAGTAAAAGCCTTACACGGCTAGGTGTAAGGCTTTTCTGGAAATGACTTTATTGTTAAAACTAAGCTAACTTCACGTTAACTGCGTTTAGACCTTTTCTTCCTTCTTGTAAGTCGAAAGTAACTTCGTCATTTTCTCTGATTTCGTTTACCAGGCCAGATACATGCACGAAGTACTCCTGATTTGAATTTTCTTCTTTAATAAATCCGAAACCTTTAGAATCATTAAAGAATTTTACTGTTCCTTTGTTCATTTTGTTATTTGTTATATACTCAAGACGCATAAAGGTAGTAAAATGTTCATTCAGATTTATATTTTATATAATTATTTCTGATATAGTGACAATGGAGCCACTGAAGGCAGTATTTATTTTTTAAATGGATAACTTATTTTAAGATAACAGCACATTTTTCACCCTGCCCAACCAATGGCAACCCCTTTACCTGCTGCTTACAAGTGTTAGGTAAAAAAGGTAAAAGCTGTATCTTTAAGGGCAATTCACTTAACTGAAATTTATTTTCCTACTATGAAAATCGTTTCCTGTTTAACGCTCAAACCTTCCGTTTTGGCCATGTCGCTGCTCTTTGGCTTTAGTGTTAGCTGCACCACTAAACAGCCTGCCCGCTCAACCGCAGAGGAGCGAATTACCATTACAGCCTATGAGGCAGACCGGAAACTAGAGGTGCACATAGATGGTAAATTGTTTACCGCTTACCGCTACCCAACCGATTTGTATAAACCTGTTCTTTACCCGGTACATGCTGCCAACGGAACGCCCATAACAAGAGGATGGCCTTATGAGCCCCGACCAGCAGAGCGTACCGACCACCCGCACCAGGTTGGCATGTGGCTAAACTACGGCGATGTAAACGGGCTGGACTTCTGGAATAACTCAAACGCTATAAAGCCAGAGAATAAGCACCGCTATGGCACCATTCGTCACCATGCCGTAAAGCGTGTGCAAAATGGAAATGAGCAGGCCGAACTGGAAGTTCAAATGCAGTGGCTTAGCCCCGATAATGTGGTACTGCTACAAGAGGAAACACGCTATATTTTTAAGGGAGATGCCAACAGCCGGATCATCGACAGAATTACGACCCTGACAGCACAGCAGCAGGAGATTTCTCTGGAAGATAACAAAGAAGGTTTTTACGCCATCAGGGTTGCGCGTGAACTGGAGCACCCAACAGCAAGTCCAGCAAAATATATCGACGCAAACGGTAAAGAAGTAGACTTAAGCACCGGCGACCCAGCTGTTACCGGCAAGTACTTGAGCAGCCGTGCTGTAGAAGGTGAGGCTGTATGGGGCACGCGTGCCGAATGGGTAGCCCTAAGAGGCACTATCAAAGACCAGCCAGTTTCTGTCACCATCATGGATCATCCTAAAAATGTCGGTTTCCCTACCTATTGGATGGCTCGTGGCTACGGGCTGTTCAGTGCCAACCCCTTAGGCCAGAAAGTTCTGAGCGAAGGCAAAGAGGAACTTCACTTTAAGCTAGCACCAGGAGAAGCGGTAACCTTCAGGTACCGCCTGCTCATAAAAGATGGCCAAACCCAAACAGCAGATAGCACGCATCATGCTTATGAAGAATTTAATAAGCTCTACTAAACCTAAGGTCTTGAATGTCTCATCATGCTGTTTAAAGACCATATCATCCAAAACCTTGTTTGCTCACTATAAAACTCAGGAGATGATAAGACGTAACTAGCGGGCTTAAACAGTAGTAAATTATGTTGTTTAGGCGTTAGCAAGACCAGAAAAGGTGCGGTTTATAAATTTTATATGCTAAAACTTACCTCTTGTTGCTTTAATTAATGCGTAGATTTTTATATTTACCAATGATACATGTACATAAGGGTAAATACTGAAAATTCAGTATTTAAAGAGCCTTTTCATGATCTAACGTAAAGTCTTTTAAGCAGAAGAATGTGTAGGGGAGAAGCGCATCTTAAAATTATATTAACCCTTTTTTATGAATAACACCTACGAAGCAAAGGTTATGTGGTCGCACCTGGACCCCAACTTACATATGCGCCACTCAGCTTATGCAGACTTTGCGGCTCAGGCCAGAATTGCCGTTCTTGATAACCTGGGCCTCGATTATAAAACCTTTCAGGAATTGCGGGTTGGACCGGTTCTTTTTAGAGAGGAACTGATTTATTTGCGAGAAGTTGGCCTGAACGAGACAATACGGGTAACACTGGAACTAACCAAAAGCAGAAATGACGGGTCTCGATGGTCCATCAGGCATATAATTTATAGAGGAGATGGCGTAAAAGCAGCTATCGTGAATGTGGATGGCGCCTGGTTTGATGTAGAAAAAAGGAAACTGACGATACTGCCAGAGGAATTGGTTCTTAAGTTTGCAGAGCTTCCGAAAAGCATCGACTTCGATTTTGAAATGGTTTAACTCCCTGTAAAGTAATAGAATTTTTAAATAGCCCCATGATGGAAGAAGGTCGAGATGAGTTTATGGCGGCAGCGCTGGAAGAAGCCAGGAAAGGATACCAGGCAGGCGGTATTCCGATTGGATCGGTGTTGGTTTACCAGGGCAAGGTAATTGGGCGTGGCCACAACAAACGCGTGCAGCAGGGCAGTGCTATCTTACACGGCGAAATGGATGCCCTTGAGAATGCCGGCCGCCAGCCAGCTGCTGTGTATAAAGATTGTACCATCTACACCACTTTATCGCCTTGCCCCATGTGCTCGGGTACCATATTGCTATATGGTATTCCTAGAGTGGTGGTGGGAGAGAACAGGACTTTTATGGGCGAAGAAGAGCTGCTTAAAGCAAGAGGAGTAACAATAACTGTTGTTAACGATGAAGCCTGCTATAACCTTATGCAGCAATTTATAAAAGAAAAGCCTGCACTCTGGAACGAGGACATAGGCGTCTGATACCTGATGAAGTAGCTTTCCTGTAATGCCTTTTACCTTCTCACATCCGGCTATAGTATTTCCGTTGCACGCCTTGCCCAAACCATGGCGTTCTATGACGGGGCTGATTGCAGGAAGTATAGTGCCAGATTTTGAGATGTTTCTGAAAATGAAAGCGGAGACATCGTTTAGCCACACCTTGTCCGGTGTTTTCTGGTTTAACCTGCCGCTTGCGTTTCTGCTGGCTTGCCTGTACCACCTGCTCATCCGCGACGTGCTTATTACGCACCTGCCTTCGTTCCTGAGGCTTCGCTTCAACAGTTTTAAAAATTTTAATTGGATAGCCTATTGCAGGAAAAATTTCCTGGCTGTCATACTTTCCGTGCTGGTTGGTGCTTGCCTGCATATTCTGTGGGATGGTTTCACGCATAAGAATGGTTTGTTTGTGAAGCTGCTGCCTTTTCTTCAGACTCCAGTTGAACTGGCTTCTTTCACTTCGCCGCTGTACTACCTGCTACAGTTAGGCTTTTCGGTACTGGGAGCGGTGGTTATGGTTGTATCAGTTTTTCTGCTTCCGGTACAACACGATCAGTTTCCGAAGAAAAATAAAGCTACCTACTGGGTCATGCTCGTAATACTCGCTGCACCGGTTTTTGTAATTGGCATGCAGCAGGAGTTTACGTCGCATTACCTTTCGAATGTGGTGGTGAATGCTATCTCAGCATTATTAATTGGCCTTCTCCTTACCTCCGTCTACTTCAGGTATGCTAACAAGACCACACCTGTTCTTTAATGGCTTTAAACAAAACAGAACCCTCCATAGAAATAAATTACCCTTGGATGCTTTTAGGCAAATTTTCTTTGGAAGACCATTTTCATTAGAAAAATTCAAGTTTTAAAACGCCAGGAGCCGGCACAGATACATCAGAAACAGAAAAACCGGCCTTTAGCCAAATGGCGTACAGAACCGGTTTTTAAAGTTAACTCAGGTTACTCTTTCTACTCGTTAAAAGAAGGGTAGAGTACCATGCCGCCATCTACATAAATGGTGGCTCCTGTTACATAGTCGGCCTCGTCAGTTGCAAGCCAAGAGGCAACTTTTGCTATGTCTTCAGGTTCTCCTATGCGGCCATACGGAATTTGGGCCAGCATCTTTTTTTCACCTTCTTTAGAGTCCCAATCCTGCTTATTGATGTCTGTTTTAATGGCACCCGGCGAAATACTGTTTACTCTTATTTTGTGAGAGGCAAGTTCCTGAGCAAGTGTTTTCATCATCATCATGACGCCGCCTTTAGAGGTGGTGTAATTAACACGGCCACTCCACGGAATAATGTCGTGTACTGAACTGATGTAAATTATTTTTCCGGCTGCCTTAGAAATTTTTTCCTGTACACCCTGCTCCACAAAGACTTTGGCAGCTGCTCGTGCACATAAAAATGGACCTGTTAAGTTAATTCCGATTACTTTCTGCCACTGATCCATCGTCATCTCCAGTAAGCTGGCATCGTCCTGGATACCCGCATTGTTTATCAGAATGTCTAACCTGCCGAACTTTTGCATGGCTTTGTCGAAGAGTTGGGTTACTTCTTTTTCGTCTGAGACATCTGCCTTCACGATAATGGCTTCGCCTCCGTCTTTCTCAATTTGCTGCAGCGTGTCTTTGGCTCCATCTTCATCTGAATGATAATTGATGACTACCTTTGCGCCATCCTGGGCTAAAGAGATGGCAATGCCTTGCCCGATACCAGAACTGGAACCGGTAACCAGTGCCACCTGCCCCTGCAGCCGCTTTTCTTTTTTTGAACTCATAGTTTTATTTTAGTTGGTGTAGAATATGCTGTTTCAGCTAAAGCACCTTGTACCTGCTCCAGCAATTGCTTTTTCTGAAGCAAATTATTCTCATGAAATTCGCCTTCAGAAGGTATTTAGAGGTTTTGTTGCCAAGGGTTAATGGTCGGCTTCTTCCAGGTGCACCAGGTAGCGTGTCAGCTTTTCCCACTGCAGGTCCTGAAACCCGGCCCAACCGCCTTCTGCAATCATGGTGTTCATTATTTTTCTGTCGCCTGCTTCTTCGCCCTGGTTATTGATGCGCTCGTTTTTGCCTATTTCGTATGCTCGCAAGGTTTTACCTTCCAGCACAACCCGGAAAGTGCTACTGGCTTCATCGGTAAAGAAGTGCTCCGTTACTTCGTCGTTATCTGTAAGTGTTTGCGGTTTCTCGGAGGGGTGAACTGTAAACTCAGCCATGTTCTCTTCTTCCTTCACACTCGACACATCTACCCAATTCTCCAGTTCTGTTCCTGGCAAAATAATTCGAACAAAATACCCTACCTGTGGCTGTGGCTCCGTCGTTTTTCGGCCACGAGGGTCGTATAGCTCAAAAGTCGAATTAATGCCTTCCAGGTCCGTCCAGAGGTTCACATCGAATAGTTTCTTCTTGGCGCGCTCAAAGGCTTCCTTAGCGCTTGCCTCATCTGGAAAATCCTGCTCGTTGCTGAAAACCTTGTCTTTTGTTTCTTCGCCCTGCAGTACCTTTATCTCTTTTTTGGCTTTATCAAAAAAATCTTTTAATCCCATGATTTCTTGTGGTTAGCAGCCGATTAAGCTGGTTTTGTGTAAACATCTTTACGCGCATTCAGGTCTTATGTTAAAACTTTACTTTATCCCGGTTTCTTTCAGCTGACCATCTTCCAGAACAAAGGTCTTCGGGGCGCACAGGTCGCAGGCGTTGTAGTTTATAGTAGAGTCAGGCGGATTTAAGATAAATAACCTGCTATCGGCACTGAACCCTGCACCCAGGCCACTTTGCACCTTATCGAGCACCTGCCCGGTTTCCCGGTTAACGATATAGTGCTCCTGGCAGTTTGTGCCACAAGCCACGGTTACCACTGTGTAGCGCCCCGCGAAGTTTATTCCGGCTTTAAGGCCTTGTTGAATAGCAGCCTTGTGCTGCTGCAGGTGGTTATGGGCAGAAAAGTCGGGTGAGGTTAACTTCCCCTCATACATCTCCTCTACACGAAAAGAACGGGCAGCAGAGTCGGTGCCAGTAAAAGAGAGCTGGTACCGCTGGTAAAGCTCCGGGTTCTCGTTTGAAGAGATCGGGGTTTCTACAGTTTTAGTTTTAAGTTGCTCCTCCAGCTTCGGGTGTGTACCGGCCAGCGATTTCTCATCACCTCCACCAGATTGGCAGCCCATTGCTGTAATAAGTAGCATCGCGTAAAATTGTATTGTTTTCATAGTTGTTGGCAAGTGTTATGTTGTTCATACGAGGCAGAAGCGGCTTTGTGGCATGAGGCCATACGTTGTGTTCCTACACCTTAAGAATGATGCCTCGCTGGCAGCCGTAGTGGAAACTGTTTATGTACTACCTAGTTGGGAGATATGAAATGAACTTCAGCCAGGTGCATAAAAAAAGCCTCTCCCGGAACAGGAGAGGCTTTTTAGGATCAAAAACAGGTACTACCTATTTTTTTGTTTTCTTATTTTTCTTTTCGGCTTCTTTTTCTGCGGCTACACGCATGGCATCCTGCATACGCTGGGCAAACGAAGTACCGCCTTTTTTATCTTTATTTTTCTCTTTGTTGATCTCCAGTTTGGCTCTTACTTTTTTGTCGTCAACAAACTTACGAATAACCGCCTGCTGGCCAAACGTAACAATGTTAGAAACAAAGTAATAGAAGCTAAGACCTGCCGGGAACGAGTTCAGCACGAACATGAAAATAACCGGCATCAGGTAGCTGTAGAACTTCATTGGTCCCTGCATCGTGTTCATCTGGTTGTTTGACCAGGTGTAAAGAATGGTAGAGGCCGTCATCAGAAGCGTAAACATACTTACGTGGTTACCATAAAACGGAATGGTGAAAGGAAGTCTGGCAAACACATCGTAGGTAGAGAGGTCATGCGCCCACAGGAATGGCTCTTGCCGCAGTTCAATGGAGTTCGGGAAAAAGTTGAACATCGCGAACAGGATCGGGATCTGCAGGAGCATCGGTACGCAGCCGCTCATCGGGTTCACGCCCATCTCCTGGTAGAGCTTCATGGTCTCCATCTGCGTTTTCTGCATGTCGCCATCGTTACGCTCTTTTATGGCATCTATCTCCGGCTTCAGCACCTTCATCTTCGCCATAGAGAGGTAAGACTTGTAGGTGAGCGGGAACAGAATAGTTTTAATGTAGAGCACCAGCAGAATTATGATGATACCATAACTGGCAATATAATTCTCCAGGAAATCGAAGGCTGGAATAATGAGCCATTTGTTCACGTAAGAGAAAATTCCCCAGCCCAGATCGAGGTTCTTATCAAAATCGTCGGCCATGTGCTTCAGAATCTTGTAATCGTTCGGGCCGAAGTAGAACATAAAGTCACCTTTACCTGTCAGCACATCCTGCGTCGGAATAAAGATCTGGGTGGTAAGCAATTTTACAACCACGGTGTCGTTGGGGTTGGTTACAGCTTCCATGCGGGCACCTGCAAACGAGTTAGTAGCTATAATGCCGGCAGTAAAGAAGTTCTGTTTATTGGCAACCCATTTCACCGGCTCGTCGGCCACTTCCGTTTCTGTGCCTTCTCCTATAGAAAGGTAATCGAAACCGCCGTCCACAGTATAGAAATTGATCGTGGATTTGGCGCGGTTCTGTTTTATATCACGCTCCAGTTGCTTTAGTTGGTCGCTCCAGGTAAAAGTCATGGTGTTGCCGCTAACCACACTGTTAAGACCTTTAAAATCTAATTTATACCCTAACTGAAAGCTATTGTCGAAGAGCGTGTAAACCTGATCTATATACTGGCCTTCGGCTAGTTGCGCTCTAAAGGTAATGGTCTGGGTTGCAACCTCATTCAGAGAACCGCTAACAACATCTGTTGGCGTAAAAAACAGGTCGGAGATTTTAATAGTCTTGCCATCGTTGGTGTTGAACTGCACATCGGTCTGGCTGCTTTCCTTGTCAAACAAGATAAGCGGATCGCCCTGGTAGGTTTTATAATCTTTCAGGAGCACCTCGTTTACCTGCCCGCCTTTGGTATTAAAGGAAACGCGCACATATTGGTTTTCGAGGGTCGAGGTGGCCTCTTCTCCTGTTGCGGCAGCACCAAATGCGCCCATGGCCGATGCTCTGCGTGCTTGTGCCAGCGAATCGTTCTCTACCACTGCGGGAGCAGTACTTTGTGTGTCTACATTGGCAACCTGCTCTGTTGTTTGCTGCTGTTTGGCGGCCTCATCCTTCGGTCCGGAGAAAAAGAAGGAGTAAGCCAGCAGCAATACGGCAATCAGGGCAAAGCCAATAGCTTGATTTCTATCCATTTAATACTTATTGAAATGTGTGTGGTTTATTTGCTTAATTAGATTTGGCATAGTTCATGGCTGCCTTAATAAATTTAACGAAGAGAGGGTGCGGCGTTAGCACGGTACTCTTAAGTTCGGGGTGGAATTGGGCCGCCACAAACCAGGGGTGGTTCTGCAACTCGAAAATTTCTACCAGTCCGGTTTCAGGATTTGTGCCAGAGGCTACCATGCCGGCTTCCTGAAACTGAGGTAAATAGCTGTTATTGAACTCATAACGGTGTCTGTGGCGCTCAGAAATCTTCGACTTACCATAAATAGAATAAGCTTTAGATCCCTTTTTTAGTTCACAAGTATAAGCACCTAAGCGCATGGTTCCACCTTTTTGCGTAATTTCTTTCTGCTCCGCCATCATGTCTATGATCGGGTGAGGCGTGCTGGCATCCATTTCGGTAGAGGCAGCACCTGCCAGACCGAGCACATTACGGGCAAACTCAACGGCGGCACACTGCATGCCCAGGCAAATACCCAGAAACGGAATATTGTTTTCGCGCACGTATTTTATAGTCTCGATTTTACCATGAAAGCCCCGCTCGCCAAAGCCAGGTGCCACCAGTACACCGTTCATGTGCTGCAGCATGGTGCCCACGTTCTCCTCGTTTATATGCTCCGACTGAATCCATTTTACAGTTACTTTGCACTCGTTCTGGGCACCGGCATGAATAAAGGCTTCTATAATCGACTTATAAGCATCGGGCAGCTCCACATATTTCCCAACAAGGGCAATGTTCACTTCTGCCGTAGGGTTTTTCAGGCGTCCTAGAAACTCTTTCCAGCTATCGAGTTCAGGGTCTATGTTCTTGTTGAGTTTCAGCTTATTTATTACGCGCTCATCCAGCTTCTCTTTGCGCATCAGCAGCGGCACATCATAAATAGACTCTGCATCGAGCGACTCTATAACCGAGTTAACTTTTACGTTACAGAACAAGGCAATTTTTTTGCGCATCTCTGCCGGAATAGCGTATTCGGAGCGGCAAACCAGAATATCGGGTTGCACTCCGGCTTCTGAGAGTGCTTTAACAGAATGTTGCGTCGGTTTTGTTTTTAGCTCACCGGCAGCTTTCAGGTATGGAACAAGCGTTAAATGAATCACCACCGACTCGTGCGTGCCAAGCTCCCAGCGCAGCTGCCTTACGGCCTCCACAAACGGCAGCGACTCTATGTCACCAATGCAGCCCCCGATTTCGGTGATAACAATGTCGTACTCACCTGTTTGCCCCAGTAGCAGCATTCTGCGTTTAATCTCATCAGTTATATGCGGAATTACCTGCACTGTTTTACCTAAGAAGGCTCCCTGGCGCTCCTGCGTAATAACGTGATTGTAAATTCTGCCGGTTGTAACGTTGTTCGACTGGGAGGTAGGCACGTTCAGGAAACGTTCGTAATGCCCCAGGTCAAGGTCGGTTTCAGCCCCGTCTTCGGTTACATAGCACTCCCCGTGCTCATAGGGGTTCATAGTGCCTGGGTCGATGTTGATGTACGGGTCGAATTTCTGAATGGTGACGGAGTAGCCTCTTGCCTGTAAAAGTTTGGCAAGAGAGGCGGAGATAATACCTTTGCCAAGAGAGGAGGTAACACCGCCGGTAACGAAAACATACTTAGTTGTAGAAGCCATAAGTTAGGGTAAGTCTTATGGACTGCAAAGGTACTATAATTATTTTATTATCCTGCCATTAAGCTTTACACTTCGCTGGTTGCATAGGTATATTAAAATTAAGATTCAAGCCGAAAATTTAAGTATTTAAGCCAATTGTTCGTTAATCTTGCGCTGTTAGTTACAAAACCGTGGGTGCGTAAGCCACCGCCCCAGGTTTTTATAACTTAATAGACATTGCTAAATAGTAGCCGAGTCGCTCTACATAAGTTAAAAAGGGTAAGCAACCAAGGTGCTTCGTAGTTTAAGTTTTTGGCGCTGTTCCTGATCAACCAATTGGAGCGGCAACGAGTATGTAAAAAAGTGTTATTAAGAAGAGAAGAGTTGATGCGTAAAAGGATTCTTAAGGCTGTAAATAATCAAAGGTTTCTAAAGCGATTAGTTTTATGAGATCGGCCACACCTTTACAAGCGCTAAACAGGCAACATAAAAAAGTTCGGTACCAGCAGATCGACGTTATTAAAGGACTGGCCACTGTGGCTGTTATTTTATTGCATGCCTTTACCTACGAGGAGCTACTCTCATCTTTTGCCATTTTCCATATCTGGCAGGCGGTTCCGTTGTTTATGATTCTGATGGGCTTAAACCTTGGCCTCTCACCAGTAGGTAGTCAGACCTCGCTGGCAGCAATATATAACTCGAAAGGTTTCCGGAAAAAAGTAAAAAGAATTGTGGTGCCGGTGCTGGTGCTCTATGGAGTAGCCCTGGCAGCGGGAGGAGTCTGGCATTATTTTACAGGCGAAGATAAAATTCAGTTTAAATGGCTGAGCTTTCTGGGGCTTTTACCTGTTACAGGCCGTGGCAATTATTTTATAACGCTGGTGCTGCAGTCGCTGGTGCTGCTGCCGTTTATCGGGCACTACTACCAGCGCCTGCCCGGAGCCACTATTGTGGTTCTGATTGTACTAGAGGTAGTATTCTTACTCTGGTTTGCCCCTTTTACTTTTAGTGTAGAACAGACTTACCTGTACAGTGCGGCCTTTCCGCGTTACTTTTCGGCTATTGCTTTCGGGCTTGTCTTATCGGAGGTAGTTGTGTTGCCGCTACAGAAAAAGCGGTTGCTGCCGTTGCTGTTACTTGCCCTGGCCAGCGCTGTCTTTCTTTACCAGATATTGTACAACATATCCGATTTTGATGTGGTGCGGCAGGAGTGGCAGACGCAGTTCGTGTTATCTTTTGGATATGCTGCCTTGTTGGTCTTGCTGCTTTTCAGGTTTTTGCCGAATTGGTCAGAAAACTGGGTTTTAAGTTTGTTAGCCAGAATAGGAAAAGCCTCTTACCACATCTTTCTTATTCAGATTGTTTATTTTGGTCTGGTGGCGCAGGAGTACTCCTTTGCATTGGCCTTAGCAATTTGCCTTCCTGCCGGATACGTTTTTTTCCTTCTAGAAAGCAAACTGTTGCAAGGTAGGCCCGATAGCAGGAAGCACTAGACATAATAGAAAAACTGCTACCGGCGTTTCTGCTCATTCAGCCAGAGCAGTGTCGGGTTATAAGCCATGTCGTGTACCCCTTCAAACAGCACCAGCTTCACATTTGCCGATTCTCTGCTAAACATTACAGCCGGATCGGTAGGAGAAAAATAAGGGTCTTCTGTCGTTCCCTCCAGGTCTTCAGGTAATTCTTTTTTCTGATCAATATACTTCATATGCTCCTGCGAGAGGGTATCGGCAGGAGCGGCTAGTATGTTGAATGCCCGCATGGAGTGACTTGCCGGCACCAGCACATCCTGCATGCCGTGGGCCAGAAAAACAGGTATGTCTCTTGCGTTTAGAAGGTAGGTGATGGGGCTACGTCGCTTGCCTTCTGCAAAAGCAGGCGTATCGGGCTCCGGCACACCGCCTAAAGAGGCTTCTACCTGTCTGTTATACTTCCGGTCCGGATAATAGAGGTTAAATTTATACCAATCAGTGAGATCCAGAATCGGTACCCAGGCCACAACACCTGCCCAGATTTCCGGATGCCTGCTGGCTACGACCAGCGCCGTCATGGCGCCGCCGGAGGAGCCGACCAGGTACACGCGGCTGGGATCTATGGCGGCATTGTTTTTAGCAAAATTAACGGCATCCACAATATCCTGTATGGCCAGGTCAGAAGCAGTGGCTTCGGGCTTTTCGAAGGTGCCCCTGAAATTGGGGTGAATAAAAGCCCAGTCTCTTTCTTTGCACCACTCGGCGTAGGGTATGCTTACTTCCTGCAGGTACTCACTGCTCCAGCTGTGCAGCATTACCAGCAGCGGTTTTGGCGTTTCAGTGCCTGAGTTGTAAAACAGCGCAGGCTCTTTTTTGCCATCTGCTGAAGAGGTAATAGAAACCTTTTCTATCTGAGGAATTTCCCTCTTCCAGGCATCGAAGTTTTCTTCTGCAAAGGTGGCCGGATATGCTTTGGAGGTGGTGTAGCCGCGTTCTGAAAATTTTGGTGGTTCTTTGGGTACTTCTGCAACAGTACCTTTTTTTTCTCCGGAACAAGAAACCATGTAAGAGCAAATCAGCACCAAAAGCACACGGCGAAACAGAATTTCCATAGTAGTTTATATCGTGATAGTAGTTACATAGATTTTAAGCCATTGCCTTTGCCGTACACGTTTTGCTGCCTCGCTGCATGCATCAGGAAGAACGGTAACGGGCAGGGGAGGTGCGCTATTTAGCGTGCCGGTGTTTCCGCAGATTTTATCCTCTGATCGCTTGCAGTCGCACTACCTGGTTCATAATCTATGTAAGTACAACAGTCTAACGCTCCAAGGTCTCAAAAGTTTATAAGCAACCTGCCAAAATAATAAATATGAAACTTAATTAAATTAAAATTTAGAATTAAAATGCAGGAGCTTGAAGAAGTCGTATAGCAACCATTAATACCAACTTTTACCTGAGAATGGCTGAGCAGCATTTCTATTTCTATTCCTCCAGACTAATTATGCTAATGTTTTTGGCCTCCAAACACTTTTTAGCTCCAAACTAGCCAAGGGTAATTTAGCCGTTTTAGTTAAAAATCGAAGGTAAGCTGATAATTGGCCTGCAGGTCGTGCTGGTAAAGCAGGTTCGATACCGATATGCCGAGCAACCTGACCGGATAGGCTGGCAGCATGGGGTTCCGGAGCAGATCGCGGGCAACCGTAAAGAGCGCGTCGGAGCTACTCAGGTAGTGCAGCAGCGTTTTGCTTCGGGTCTGGAGCGTAAAATCAAAGTATTTTAGTTTTAGTGTTACGGTTTTGGCCGTTGCCTGCAGGCGCTGCATGTCCTGGGCCACTTCCTGCGCCAGAAACTGCAGTCGCTCCAGCATCTCCTCCTCCTCCGAAATATCGGCATCGAAGGTTCGTTCCGACCCAATGGACTTCCTGACACGATGCGGCTGCACCAGGCGCTCGTCCTGGGCTCTGGCAATCCGGAAATAGTAGCGGCCCACTTTGCCAAAACGCTGCACCAGCTCCTGCTCAGAGCGCTCCCGGAGATCGGCTCCGGTGGCTATGCCCATTGCCTGCATTTTAGCTGCTGTTACCTTCCCTATGCCATGAAACTTCTCGATCCCCAGGCCTGCCACCAATGCCTCTGCCTTATCGGGGGTAATAAGTGTAAAGCCATTTGGCTTGTTCATGTCGGAGGCTATTTTTGCCAGAAACTTATTGAACGACACGCCAGCCGAGGCGGTTAAGTTCGTCTCTTCCAGAATGCGTGCTTTTATCTGGTGAGCAATTATGCTGGCCGATGGCATGGCGACTTTGTTTTCGGTAACATCGAGATAGGCTTCATCGAGCGAGAGCGGCTCCACCAGGTCGGTGTAGGCGTGAAATATTTCGCGAATCTGCCTCGAAACCGAGCTGTACACGTCAAAACGAGGTTTCACAAAAATTAGCTGCGGGCACTTCTGAATGGCGATCCTGGAGGCCATGGCCGAGAAAACGCCGAATTTACGGGCCTCGTAGCTAGCCGCTGCCACCACACCACGAGCCTTAGAACCACCCACTGCCACTGGTTTGCCCCGTAACTCAGGGTTATCGCGCTGCTCCACCGATGCATAAAAGGCATCCATGTCGATGTGTATGATTTTACGGATAGGCTGACTCAAAATAAGAACTGAATGCTACAGAAAATAAGCTAAAAACGCACCGCAAATTTACCATTCTTTTAGCACTTGCCCTACACAGCCTCTTACCCTTGAAACCAATTGGCCTTTTTTGCTTTTGGAAGGGTGTTTTCATTCGAAACATTTATAAAAAGCCTCTTGTCGGTTTTCCGGCTCCGTATAGCAAATACAAATAGGCGGGGAGTTCGAGTTAAAATTCAGGTTGGCCAAAAGTGAGCAGGTTATTATCCGGGTCAAGTAGCGAAAACTCTTTCTGCCCCCAGGGTTTAAGTTGTAAGGCACCTGCCGGATGAATCTCTATTCCCTTGCTTATTAGTAAGTTATACAGCGTTTCTATGTTGTTTGTCCTGAGGTAAAGCTGCCCATAATTATCAGCAGGATTGAGTTCTTTAAATTCAAAAAAATGAATCTGTAACTGATCTTTTTCAAGCATAAGATACCCATTGTAAGCTGCCTGCCCATATTCTTGAAAGCCTAAGCCATTTATGTAATAGCGCTTTGTCATTTCTTTGTTGCGCATGGGCAGTTTAGGATGGATGGCTGTTAACATAGTTTTAAATGAAATAGCAATAGCAGCTAAAATACTGTGGTTCAGTCTTTTAAAATTGTTCTATAAGTAGTAAAAGCTAAATATTACATAATAAACTGTCGCAGTAACTAAGCATATAACGGATTGTAAATCTTAATATCGCGAGTTTTGGGTTTAACGAATTGTAATTCAGATAGTAACATATAAAAAACAAGACAGCGCCAAAAGCAGTAAGATTTAAAGTTGGACATTTTAAATTCTCTACTACTATGACAGCTGTCTTGAGTACCACCAAGTTAACGGAAATTTTCATTGCCTGCGATGATTTCATGAACAAATTCACCTCCCACCAACTCTCCCAGGGCTACCAGATGGAGCCTGCCACGCAGCTGATGAGTGAGTCGGAGATGATGGCGATCGTCATCTTCTACCACCACTCAGGCCTGCGTTGTTTCAAGTACTTCTATGAGCTGGAGGTGCAGCGGGGGCTGCGCTCTTACTTCCCCGCCTGCTACAGTTACTCTCGCTTTGTGAGCCTGATGCAGCGGCTCAACCTGCCCCTGCTCGTCTTCCTCTGCGCCTGCCGCCTGGCCGCGGCCACCAGGGGCAACTACATGGACGCCACCAAGCTGGTGGTCTGCCACAACAAGCGCATATTCTCCCATAAGGTCTTCCAGGGCCTGGCAAGGCGCGGCAAGTCCTCCACCGGCTGGTTTTTCGGCCTCAAGCTGCACGCGGTGATCAATGAGCTGGGGCAGCTGGTGGTCTTCCGCCTCACCTCGGGCAACGTGGCCGACAACAACCCCCAGTTCCTCGACAAGCTCACCGGGGACTCATCGAGTCGGTTTTCAACCTGCTCAAGGGGCACTGCTACATCGACCACACCAGGCATAGAAGTCCCTTGAACTTCTTTATCAACCTCTGGGGGGCACTTATCGCTTAATCCTTTATGGATAGCTTCCCCTCCATGCCGAAGTTCCTGCCCAGAGCAGAAAAGGGGAAAATACCCAAATTGTACTTGTTTAATTTTTCAACTCAAAACTCGCGTTAATAAGAAGTGATAGGGAATTTATCAGGCTCTGCTATTATCGTAATATCAAAGGTGTCGGCATAAGCTCCATACGTCAGGTAATCGAGCCTTCGTCTGTAATAGGTAGAAAAGTTAGGGGCCGCCGAAAGAAGTGAAATGATGTTTTCTTGATTTGCCACACCACGCAAATAAACCGTTGTATCGTTATTTGCTCCGTACACCCGAACCAGATGAAATCCTATATAATCGCCTATACTTAAAGGTGGGTAGAGGTTATTCGTTACCAGTACACGGGCTCTGATAACAGACGTTTTCCGGATAATAAAGTTAACGTTGTTACTGCCTTTACTTATGGGCCGCTGCGAAGTCTGACCATTTGGTAAAGCATACATACGGTCTGGTATTGAGCAGCCAACATTCAAGCCATTGCTGTTTTTTGGTTTATGAGCCAGTTGGTAATATCCGTGCGCATCGGTTCTTGTGGAGTCAAGCAACTGGTTATAAGAGCAGGCAAAATTTTTACACGCTACATCATAAATGTACACCAACATATTCTGTACTGGCTGCTGTAACAGATCATCGTATACTCTTCCCTTTACTACAACCATTTCTGCCGCATCATCTTTGTCTTTACAACCAGGTAGAAGTAAAGTAAAGAACAGCATTGTCAGTAGAAGGGGCGTTTTCATATTGTTGTCAGTAATCTGAAGTTATAGATATTGTACAATATACCCATTATTTTATAATTTTGAAAGCCTGCAATATAATTCCGCTTTACAAGATTCTGGAAGAGTAAAAAGGCAACAAGGTTAATCAGGCCGCAGAAGACCTTTTCCGGGTAAGGTTAATTTTTCTAACTTCTGAAAGTCGATGTATTAAGCTTATGCAGGCATCGAGCTGCAAGCCATTCCGTATAGACAAGCAGAAAAAACAACTACGACACACGATTGTACCTATGAAAATTGGTTTTACTAAAGTTGCAGTGGCAGGCTTTTTTGCTTTAGCATTGGTAGCTTGTAATTCGGAGCAGAACAATGAGCAGCAGGAGGCAAGCACCTCCACAACTGAGGCTACTGTGCAGACACCAGCCGGCCTGGAAGTAAATTTGCCAGCACCCGACACCACCCACGAAGCAGAAAAACGAAGCGATGCTATTGGCTGGAAAGATTGCCGCACCCCTAAAGCTCCAAACGGATTTACAGTAACTAAATTTGCGGATGGCCTGAAGCACCCGCGTAATATCTATGTAGCCCCTAATAATGATATATTTGTTGCGGAATCGGATGATGAAGAGAAAAGTGCCAACCAGATAACACTCTTACGCGACACGAACAACGATGGCCTGCCAGATGTAAAAGAAACCTTCATGTCTGGCCTGAACCAGCCTTACGGCATGCTCGTGATGCACAACTACTTCTACGTAGGCAACACCGATGGTGTAAACCGATACCCATACAAGCCAGGCCAGCTCAAACTCACAGGTCAGGGCGAAAAAATAGTTGAACTTCCGGCTGGCGGCTACAACCACCACTGGACCCGCAACCTGCTTGCCAAACCCGACAATTCTAAAATCTATATTTCGGTGGGCTCTGCCAGCAATGTAGGCGAATACGGCATGGAAGAGGAGAAGCGCCGGGCAAATATTCTCGAAATAAACCCCGATGGAACAGGAGAGCGGGTATACGCCAGCGGCCTTCGCAACCCGGTTGGCACCGCCTGGGCTCCCGGTTCTAACGTGCTATGGACTGCAGTTAACGAACGTGATTATCTTGGCGATGATCTCGTGCCTGACTACCTGACCAGTGTGCAGCCGGGAGCTTTTTACGGGTGGCCTTATGCCTATTTTGGAGCGAACGAAGACCCTCGCCTAAAAGGAAAACGACCTGATCTGGTACAAAGAACCGTGGTGCCGGAAGTTCCGCTTGGCTCGCATACTTCTTCGCTGGGCCTGGCTTTTTACACCGGAAGCGCTTTCCCTGAAAAATTTCGCAACGGCGCCTTTATTGGCCAGCATGGCTCCTGGAACCGCAGCGAGTTCTCTGGCTACAAAGTAGTATTTGTGCCATTCACCAACGGAAAACCATCTGGCCCTACGGAAGATTTCCTGACAGGCTTTATCTCAGATGCCGGAAACGATGAGGTGTATGGCAGACCTGTAGGAATTGCCGTGTTGCCTGATGGCTCTTTACTTGTAGCCGATGATGCAGCCAATACTATTTGGCGCGTGAGTCCAAATAAGTGACAGCTTGTAACTAGATATTTTAAACACCATTGCCAAACCAATCAGGACCTGGCAGTGGTGTTTTTTTTATGCTGAAAATGTACTCCAGTTGGTGAAGCAGCCTTTCTTTAGCTGTGTCTGCATAATATTTGGCAATATAACTGCCCGGAACTCGAACTTGTATTACTTTCTAATGCAGGACACAGTATTAAGACACAGAATTTTATAATCTACCTTTTGAGGCTCGTAGAAAACAACAATCAAGTTCTGATAAATGGTATTATATTAATTTTTCGCCACACAAATTATTCAAATGAAACTGCCCTTCCAAAGCAATTCTACCAGTTTTAGTGCAAGGGTAAATCATATAATTATGGCCTGTCGATCAAGGCTCTTATCGAGACCTGCTTACTTGTAGCCTTCACCAGGATTTTAAATTTGAATAAAAATATTTTATATCCTGCATGTTTAATTTTTGGCTGAATTTTTGTGAATTTTTAAATTGATAAAAATTTCTTCAGGTATAGAATTGAAAGTACGATGCACAGGTTATGGTGTTTGTTGCTGTTAGTATGCACCCTCAGTATAGAGTCCTATGGACAGGAGGAAGAACCCCTTCAGTCGGTGGGTACAGCTTATCTGGGAGCATCGTATGCTATACCTCTTGGAGGATACAGACAGGCGTACCCTCAGGCAAATGCATTGGGAGGCACTTTTGGCTTGCTTCTAAATCCACGGTCTTACCCATCGCCCTTGGAGGTTGGCGTGCAGGTGAGCTACCTAAGCCAGGGAATTGATAAAAACAGGTCATCTTTCAGCAATGTCTACCCAATCATTAAAACCTCCCATAGCCTTGTTCCCCTGCATTTGGTGGCACGTGTTAAACCTCAAAAACCGATGCGCTTTAAACCTTATATCGATGGGTTAGTTGGGATAACTATATTTAATACCCGCTCTAAATTAAAAGAAGACATTTTCGATTTTATGCGAGACGACCATGAAGCCATCGTTCTCGGCAAATACCGGACAACCGTATTTAGCTGCGGCATAGGAGCAGGCATGTTGCTTTGGGAGAGCAACTCAAAAAATTCATTTGCCGATATTCGGGTAACTTACCTCCAAAGCCCTTTTACCACCTATGTCAGAAAACGGGATGTGGCTGTTCAGCAGGATGGCTATCCTGTTTACTTCTTCACCCGATCTGAAACCAACATGCTCCAGATTAGCCTTAACATCTCCGGAGTCCTAACAAAATAGATTTTATTTATCCGGTAACCAGATCATAAACAGATCTAAAACCTGCACCAGCCTTAGCAGGAACTGCAGGAGGAGAACGGCGACCATTGTTTTTGTTGCCTTTTACTTGCCCTTACTGCTGTTATAATCTGTTAAAAGACCTTCGCAGATCCAGTTAGCCAATGCCTGCCGGTTACTTGGTATCACAAAACGGCGCTGATCGAGGTCGTTTCGGATATTACCTAATTCAATAAAAACAGTAGGAGGCAAGCTGTTTTTTACCACGTATAGGGTACTTCTTTCGGATACACTGCCGGAGTAAGCGCGGTTTGGCTGGTAACGCTTGTATTTAGAAGTGAAGGTCTGGTGAATAGTTTCTGCCAGTTTTTTGCCAGCGGCGCTATTTTCGTGGTGGTAAAAGAAAACATCAATTTTCTGGCTCTTACTGCGGCTATCGATATGGATGGCCAGCATGCGCTGGTAAGCTCCTTTGTGTTTACCATACAGGCCATTCACGACATCAGTACGGTCGCGGAGCCGTTGCTTGTGGTTCAGTGGAATAGGTTTGTTGGGGTAATGCACTTCATCACGATCCATTTTCAGGATGCTCTCGTCACGTATACCATCATCAGGGTCTTGTGTGATCATGTACACAGTTGCTCCATGCTCCATCAGGGCACGGGCCAGCCGGATAGAGACATCGTAGGCATATTCATCTTCGCTTAAGGAGTGGGAGCCATATTTCCCGATTGCGCCAGGATCTGGACCACCGTGACCTGCCGACACATAAAAAACAGCTCCGCTTAGCTGCTGATCTTTTACCTCCACGCGGGCATGTTTTGGTCCGAACAGCGGCACATTTAATACCCGAGCCGAAGAGGCTGTGGCTGTGCTGCCGGCTTTAGCAGTGTTGGCCTCGGTTGCTGCTGTACCAGTCTCAGTTGTTTTTAGTGGAAGCAGGTAAGTTTTTCCGATAATGAGGCTGTTGTTTTTGCCAAGGTTTTCGCGGTTCAGTTCCAGAAACTGTGCAGCGTGTTCCGAGTAATTTAAACCATGGCGCCGTAGCAAGGTAAAAATCCCATCACCGGACTTTGCTTCAACTTTCTGATAATTCTGCTGCGCTGTGGCAAACATGGAGGTACTCAGGAACAGAAGTAGGAATAATATGTTTTTCAAAGCTTACGTGTTTTTACCAGACGCATTTTTAAAGAACATAGCGGGCAGGTCTGGAAGATAAAATTATGCAAAAAGCTGCAGTAGCCGAAGGGATAAATACAATAAATATAGTTTAAAACCCGTAGAATCTTTTTAATCAGAAGGTTACATATTATTGCAGGACGACATGCCACTCATAAAACTCTCCTGTATGGTCCAGTATTCATCTCATTTGAGAAGAACGGCAACTAAAAATTAATAAATGCACTCTTTGGTGTTCCCTTTAATTAAGCAAACTTTTATAGTTTACCTCCCGTCTCTTATATCTCTACTAATGATTTCTCTCAATCTACTTACAGTTGCTTTTTAAGCACAGTATACCCTTGAATAGTTTCAATAGAAAAACCTTCTGAAGGCTTGTTTTATTTGAATAATTGCAGCCCTACTTCACCTGAAAATCAGCAGTCAGGCACCTAACCGTACACAGTTTATAGGCAGGTTTTGTAAATAAATGTGCGTATAAAAACTGTTGTGCTTTCAGGTTGCAAGGTATAAGCAGGCACAAACAAAGAACTACTACAGTAATTCTTTAGAAAATTTGAATTGATTGATTGAGCGGAAAGGTACCACAAGATTAGCAGCAGGTAAGAGTGCATTTGGCTCTATTCCAATTCAAAGGTCCGAAGTCCTTTTTGGAGTTTTTCGTAGCTGATGCCATTTCTGCCTTCTGCCTCAGGGTACAAGGTCATTACCTGCTCCGATTGCCATACTTTTCCCGAGTCTATATCCATAATAGAGAGGCAACCCGTAAAAGCAGCACCTGTATCCATTAGCGTTATGTTGCCGAGCTGCAAAGGAGTATGTTGCTGTTTGTTTAGGGCGATGGTGGGCGTGTGGCCAATAAATATTTCTTTGTAGGCTTCTATATGAACAGGTTCCTGCTGCAGGTGCATGGTGTAGTAGCGTGTCAGAAATTCGCGATTCCAGATGAGGTAGTAGCTGTCTGTTTCTGCCACGGGTCTGGTGGTATCGAAGCCGGCATGTACGAATAGCCTGTTATCGTCTGTTTCGTAATACGGCCGGGCTTGCTGCAGTAGTTGCAGGTGCTCTTTTGGCATGGTTTTGCCAATGCCATACGATTTTACGGTGCAGGTGCCACCTTGCAGGAGCCAAAGCTCCAACTCATTTTCTCTGGTCAGCAAGTTTCCGGTGTAATAATCGAGTGCCCACTGGTCGTGGTTGCCAAGCAGGTACACCAGGTTTTTTATTTGCAGGAGCAGGTCTATACTTTCCTTTGTTTCGGGCCATCCGTCCACTACATCTCCCAAAAAAATGAGCTGATCTTGCTCCATGTCAAAACCAGCCCTGTCCAGGCACTGCTGCAATGCTTTACAGCCACCATGGCTATCTGAGGTAACAAATCGTTTCATACAGGAAGGAAATTATCAACTTAGTAATATCTTTCTGAATGTAAGATAATTACACAACATATTAAGCTATTTTGTTTAGATATTCTTAAATAAATTTACCTGAAGATGAAAGTTGAGCTTACTATCTGAAGATCCTGCTCCTATGGCTACCTCTGCACCTGATGATGATACAGGCAGCGGGCAACAGGAGCCTTGTAAACTGGTGCAGCCATGCCTGTTCTGGTTACTCTCATTATAAAGCCACTGTTGGGGTACGTTGGCATTCTGGTATGGCTGAAACTCAGATCCTGCTCCGGTACTTCGTAGGTAACGTAGCTGGCCAGGTATTGCGTAACCAGCTTTGTTGTTTCAATGGTAATCCACTAGCCGGCGCAGCGGTGGTCGGTATGGTGGTCGCCTCCACCTTGCGGAATAAAATCGAACGGAATCCTTTTCCAATCTCTGAAGCGCTCCGGCCTGAACTCCTCAGGGTTCTCCCAAAGCTCCGGATCGTGGTGCGTGCCGTACACTTCTAGTAACAAGCGTTTGCTTCTGTTATGAATAAAAGGGAAACCTTCCATCAATAAACTAACAGAACTATCAACGGTTTTTTCTTTCGGAATGCTTGAGATAATTGGTACAGATGCGATATGGCAAGAGCCAGGTGGGCAATTGTTTTAATCATTAAAAACTACGAAATGCCTTTAAATGGGTTTTAAGTAACAAGTCAATAGGTAATTAAATGCAATTCTATACTTCAGTTAAAATCCTGTATTCCAAGTTCTTCAGCTTTGATACTTACTTTCACAAAAGCGACGGTTTAACAGGTGCTAGTACAAAGCCTTTAACCAGATTATTCCAATGAAAAGGGCCTTCCAAAGGTAAAATGCCGCTTTATATGTCAAGGGTAACAACATAGATCAGGTAATAGAAGAGGGCGGGGTAACCAGGAAAAATATCTGCTACAGAGCATGCTGTTGCCAGCTTAAAATGCGTTATATTTATTCAAACTTATACAGCAAAGCTCATGGCAAAGTCTAAAGACACTAAAAAAGAGGTAAAGAAGCAGCCTGCAAAAACGACAAAAGAAAAAAAGGCGCTGAAACAGGAGAAGAAAAAAAACAGTTATGATTAAATTTCTTCGCTTGTGGCCCCACATACCAGCCGCAAAAGGCGCAGACACGCAAAACCTCAGCTACAATAGAGACTGTAAACGGAACTGTGTCAAAGCTATAAAATTATTAACTTAGCTTAAGCACAGTTACTATGGAGA
>NZ_VRTY01000067.1 GCF_008017455.1 Pontibacter qinzhouensis
AACCTGGAAGAACTGACCCGGCTATCAAAAGAGATAGGCATGGTGGTAGCTGCCGTGGGAGGAGCCGAAGACCTGTATCTGGAGCAGGTCTCCGGTCTGCCGCAGATCGTGGTGGACATTAACCGTAGGCAGATTGCCAAGTTTGGTTTAGATGTGGAGACGGTGAACCAGGCCATCAACGCCGCCTTTGCCGGGCAAAGTGCCGGAATGGTGTATGAGGGAGACCGCCGCTTTGAACTGGTGGTGCGGCTCCTGCAGGAGCAGCGGCAGGATATCACAGATGTACGGCAGCTTTATGTCACGGCACCAAACGGAAGACAGGTGCCGCTGGAGCAGCTAGCCGCTATTGAGTACCGCCAGGGCCCGAACCAGATACAGCGCGAGGATGCCCAAAGGCGCATCATTGTGGGCTTCAACGTGCGGGGCCGCGACATTGCCGGCGTAGTGGAGGAAGTGCAGCAAAAGATTGACCGGCAGCTACAGCTCCCGCCGGGTTATTTTATGACCTACGGCGGCCAATTTGAGAATTTGCAGGAAGCCAATAAACGGCTTTCGGTGGCCGTTCCGGCTGCCCTGGCGCTTATATTCCTGCTGCTTTTCTTCACCTTCGGCTCTGTCCGGCACTCCTTGCTCATCTTCACGGCCATTCCGCTGTCTGCCATCGGGGGGGTGCTGGCGCTATGGCTCCGGGGTATGCCCTTCAGTATTTCGGCCGGGGTCGGCTTCATAGCCCTGTTTGGGGTAGCCGTACTGAACGGTATCGTGCTGATTGCCGAGTTTAACCGGCAACGGAAGGAAGGCGGTGTCCAGAACCTGCGGGAGGTAGTGCTGAACGGTACCGCCGTGCGTTTGCGCCCGGTGCTCATGACGGCTACCGTGGCCTCGCTGGGTTTCCTGCCCATGGCCCTCTCCAATTCAGCGGGTGCCGAGGTGCAGAAGCCATTGGCAACGGTAGTGATTGGAGGACTGGTTACCTCCACGATGCTCACCCTGGTGGTTCTGCCCGTGCTTTACATGCTGATAGAAGGCTATGTTATGAAAAAGAGGGGCAATAGCCTGGAACGGGGTGGGCTACCGGCTTCCCTTTCACTATTTATTGTTACGGCAGCCTTGGTGCTGGCTGCTGCCCCTGCCGCACAGGCGCAGCAGCAGAAACCAGTAAAAGTTTATTCCCTGGAGGAGGCGGTGAATAGGGCACTTGAGAAGAACCCATCCGTAGAGGCGGTGAGGCTCGGCATCAAGCGAAGCCAAAGCCTCCAGGGTACCGCCTGGGACGTTGACAAAACACAGCTGCAGTTTTCCACCGGAAAGCTGGAGTCCGGGAAGTACGACAATGAAATATCCCTCACGCAGTCCCTGCCCTTCCCGACCGTCTATGCCAGGCAGGCGAAACTGGCGGAAGAACTGGTGGAGGTAAGCAAAATAAACCTGACCCAACGCCAGCGGGAAATTGTCCGGGATGTCCGGTTGAATTACTATGGGCTGGTGTACACCCTTTCCCAATTGCAACTGCTCACCTATCAGGATAGTTTGTATTCACAGTTTCTCCGGGCAGCCAACGTAAGGCTCAGAACCGGGGAAACGAATCTATTGGAGCAGGTGACGGCAGAAACGCAGCTTGCGGAGGTAGGCAACAATGCGTTCCAGGCAAGAGCCGACAGGGCTGCTTTCCAGGCAAGGCTACAGGCTTTGCTGGTAACCGACAGCTTAGTGGCCACGGCTGACACAACGCTTAACCGGCTGCCTTTGCCCATCCATGCCGAGCAACTGGTGGAACAGAACCCAGGGCTCCGGCTGGCCCGGCAACAGGTAGCGGTACGAGAAGCAGAGACTGAACTGGAACGGGCAAAACTGCTGCCGGACCTGAGGCTGGGCTATACCAACCGAGCCATTGCCGGCAGTCACGGGGACAGGGGAATGACGGAGTTGGAACCGGGTCAGGAAGTAATGGTCGGGGTGGGTATCCCGCTGTGGGCAAAGCCCCAAAAGAAGCGGATTGAGGCGGCAAGGGTACAGACCCAAATCGCGCACCAGAACCTGCAACACCTTCGCAATGAGTTGGAAGCCCAGGTGGAGGCGGCGCGTCAGCAGGCGCTCAAGTTCCAGGCCAGCGTCGGGTACTACGAGCGTACTGCGCTGCCCCAGGCTCAACTCATCATAACCCAGGCAACAAAAGCCTATCGGGCTGGCGAGATTGACTACCAGGACTACCTCCTGAACCTGAACAGGGCCTTGGCTATCCGGGTAAATTACTTGGAGGCACTATATAAGTATGACCAGGCCGTCATTGAGCTGCAATTCATCACAGAAAACCAACCATAGCCTACTTAAGCCAAATTAAATTTCATGAAAAGGATAAACCATATACACCTGCTTTTCCTCTTAGGCCTCTTGCTTTTCTCCTCCTGCGGGAAGGAATCCGAACCAGCGCAGGAGTCCGGGGAGGAGCAGGCAGAAGAACAGCACGAAGAGCATCCTCAGATGGTAGAGCTAACCGAGGAGCAGTACCGCGTGGCGGGCATTACCCTTGGGAAGCCCGAGATGCGCAACCTGAGCAATATACTGACTTTAACCGGCAGGCTGGACCTGCCGCCGCAGAACATGGCCTCCGTGAGTGCCCCATTGGGCGGATATGTGAAAAACACGGAGCTGCTGGAAGGCATGCGTGTCCGGAAAGGGCAGCAAATCGCCAGTATTGAAAACCCGGAGTTCGTGACGCTGCAGCAGGAATACCTGGAGGCAAAAAGCAGTTTGGTCTATCTGGAGCAGGAATACCAAAGGCAGAAGGAACTGTCCCGAGAACAGGTCACCTCAGGCAAGGCGTTCCAAAAGGCCACGGCTGAATACAGAGCCGCCAGGTCAGAGGTGGAGGCGTTGGGTGAAAGGCTTAAGATTATAGGCATTGTTCCGTCTTCCCTGCGGGAGGGTAAAATCAGGCGCATCCTGCCCCTCTTTGCTCCATTAGACGGGTTTGTCACCTACATCAACGCCAATGTCGGGCAGTTCGTGAACCCCACGGATGTGCTGTTCCGGATAGCCGACACCGACCACCTGCACGTGGAGCTAACGGTGTTTGAGAAAGACGTGGCCATCCTAAAAAAAGGGCAGAAAGTTCGCTATTCCCTTCCCAACGAGGCGGTAGCGCAGCACCAGGCCACCATCTACCTGATCGGCAAGGAAATCAGCCCGGAGCGAACAGTCCGGGTGCATGCCCATATGGACGAGGAAGACAAAGAGCTGATACCCGGCATGTATGTGCAAGCCCAGGTGGCGTTGGACGGCCGCGAGGTGCTGTCGCTTCCGGGGGAAGCCGTGGTGCAGGAAAACGGGCAGGACTTCCTTTTCCTGTACACCGGACAGGAAAAGGAGGGCGAAGCGGTGATGAAGAAGTTCCGCATGGTTCCTATAGAGAAGGGCGCGGAGGTAGAAAATTTTGTGCAGGTGGCGCTTCCCGCCGATACAGATACCGCTAACACAAACTTTGTGACAAAAGGTGCTTATTCCCTGCTTGCCAAGATGCGAAACTCCGAAGAAGGCGGACACGGGCATTGACTTTTGACTTTATGCTACAGGATTTAGATAAAACTTTGCAACAGAAAGGAGTCCGTCCCACGGCCATGCGGCTGCTGGTGCTGGACTACCTTTTAAAGCAACCGGCCGCCGTTAGCCTGAGCGATTTGGAAGCCTATTTTCACCGGGCGGACCGGATAACGCTTTACCGCTCCCTGAAAACGTTTGAGGGAAAAGGCCTGGTGCACAGCATCGACGACGGCAGCGGGGCGGTGAAGTATGCCCTATGCCCCGATGATTGCACTACCCTGGAGCACCACGACCTGCACGTGCATTTTTTCTGCAGCCAATGCCGCGAGACGTTTTGTTTGCCGAAGTCCCGCATTCCCGATATCGCTTTGCCGGAGAAATTCAAAACAGAGGAGGTAAACCTCCTCGTGAAAGGCACTTGCGGTACATGTAGCGGTTAAAATGCAATGCCATTGCAGAGCATGCGGCCCTACCTTTGTTTCAAAACAGGAAGTCACCATGAAATTCAACCGGAACATGCCGAAGACATTGCGGCCGTTTTTCCGACAGGAGTTAGGCTCTTACCGGGAATTTTTGCTAAAAGGAGACATTCTAGAGGCCTGGACACATCTGGAACGGGCTCATATTCTGGGGCAGCCTTACCCCTTGGAGCATACTGCCGTGCATTTTAAGATGCTCCTTTTGGGGATACAAACCCGGAATGCAAGGGAGATAATGGGGCAGATACCTCGGCTCCTGGCAGGCGGCTTAAAATCCTGGGCAGGGGCGATCCCTCTGGGCAACACAGGCGGAGCAAATGTTTCCGCCTGGAGACCGATGCCTATTCCCAATGATTTGCAGGCTATCATACGGCAGGCAAATGCTAACCTTTAAACGTAGGATAATGAAAACAACTGAAAATAACACTCCTAGTGCTCCATTGAAACCGATGGAGATTACCTCTCCCCGAACCGCTGAACAACCGGGACCTGTCAAAACCGATGAAAAGGGCTGTTGTGAGGTGCCATCCGGCAAACCCGGTGCCCAGGATGAACAGGAAGAGCACGAAGGAGCTTCTTACGCCCCTACGATCATAAGCCTAATTATACTTTTAAGCGGCATAGCGCTGGATTATTTCAAAATAGATTGGTTTACCGACTATATCCGGTTAGGAGTCTATGGTATGGCGTATCTATTGGTTGGGGGAAAAGTTCTCATCCATGCTGCCGGGAACATTGGAAGAGGCGAAGTTTTCAATGAGTTCTTTTTGATGGGAATAGCCACCCTGGGGGCTTTCTATATCGGCGAATATGCCGAGGGCGTAGCGGTGATGTTGTTTTATGTTATCGGGGAGCATTTCCAGGAAGCGGCTGTGGCCCGCTCCCGCAAATCCATAAGGGCGTTGCTAGATAACCGGCCGGAAATTGTAGGCTTGGTGCAACAGGGTCAGGTAAGGCCTATTAACCCGCAGCAGGTTAAAGTCGGCGATGTCATAGAGGTAAAGCCCGGCGAAAAAGTAGCCTTGGATGGGGAGCTTCTCTCAGAGCGTTCCTCTTTCAACACGGCAGCGCTTACCGGTGAATCCAAACCGGATACCAAAGCCAAAGGTGAGAAAGTACTGGCTGGCATGATTAACCTGGACCAGGTTATTCAACTAAAAGTCATTTCTACCTACGAGAACAGTGCCCTTTCCAAGATTCTGCAATTGGTGGAACAGGCCAGTGGCCGCAAAGCCAAAACCCAGCAGTTTATAACCCGGTTTGCTAAAGTCTATACGCCGGTGGTGGTTTATATGGCCGTTGCGCTGACTGTTATTCCATACTTCTTTGTGGACGATTACGTGTTCAATGATTGGCTCTACCGGGCTTTAATCTTTCTGGTAATCTCCTGTCCGTGTGCCTTGGTCATTTCTATTCCCTTGGGTTATTTCGGGGGAATCGGGGCGGCATCCAAAAATGGCATTCTGTTTAAGGGGTCCAACTACCTGGATTTAATGACAAAGGTGGATACCATCGTAATGGATAAAACCGGGACTTTGACTGAAGGAGTTTTTCAGGTGCAGGAGGTACAGGTACATGGCTGGGACAAGGCCGAGTTTCTAGCCCTTACGGCAGCCTTGGAAAGCAAGTCCACCCACCCCATTGCCTTAGCCGTGGTGGCTCATGACGGTGAGGGTTACAAGCAGAAAGATGTAAAAGACGTGGAGGAAATATCCGGCCACGGCCTGAAAGGAATGGTTGACGGTAAAGAACTCTTAGTCGGGAACAGTAAACTGTTGAAGAAATTCAATGTGGGGTACCCGGCGGAAGTTGATGCCATTGTGGAGAGTATCGTATTGGTGGCCATCAATAACCAGTATGCCGGTTATATCACCATTGCCGATAAAATCAAAGAAGATGCTAAGGCGGCTATTGAGCAGCTGCACGGGCTGGGCATCAGGAACATAGTGATGCTATCCGGGGATAAGGATAATATCGTGCAGAAGGTGGCAAAATCGTTGAATATTGACCAGGCTTTTGGCGGGTTATTACCGGAGGATAAAGTAAGCAAGGTAGAGGCCCTTAAGAAGGAAGGCAGAAATGTAGCCTTTGTTGGCGACGGTATCAATGATGCGCCGGTTATCGCGTTGGCTGATGTGGGAATGGCAATGGGCGGTTTGGGCTCGGATGCAGCCATCGAAACCGCCGACGTGGTGATTCAGAATGACCAGCCTTCTAAAATAGCCACGGCCATCAATATAGGGAAAAGTACGAATTGGGTCGTCTGGCAGAACATTGGCTTGGCCTTCGGCGTGAAGGCATTGGTGTTGGCTTTCGGGGCCTTTGGCGTGGCCTCCATGTGGGAAGCCGTATTTGCCGATGTCGGGGTCGCTTTTTTAGCAATTCTAAATGCTATCCGAATTCAGCGAATGCGCTTTTGAGAAGTGGAATTTCTTAAATAATCGTGGTACGTGCTTTATTTTCTGGGCATGTAAATGATAGCCCAAACCCCAGGCAAAGCTATCAACGCGCCAATAATATCGTATCGGTCTGGTTTAAAATCATCAACCTTCCAAGCCCAAATTAAGGCTATCACAATGAAAATACAACCATAGGCCGCTTTTACCCTTCTTTTCGAGGCTGTAAAATAAACTGTGTCAAAGGAATCGTAGTATTACTTGTAACACAGCAATCATGGAAGAGAATAACAGCCTGGATCTGGAGAAGATCAAGCGCCAGTTTCTGAAGGAGTTCAGAAGCGGCAAACCCACCTTCGGTAAAGACGGAGCACTGGCTCCCATTCTAAAACACTTCTTAGAAGCAGCCCTGGAGGCAGAAATGGACCTTCATCTGGATGAGGAGGAACGCGGGAAAGGCAACCGTCGCAACGGTAAAGTAACAAAGCAGGTTCGCACCACAGACGGCACTATCGAGTTGGAGAGCTCCCGTGACCGTTCCTCGAGTTTTGAGCCGCAGATTATCAAAAAGCGGGAGACGATCCTGGCTGAGAACCTGGAGCCCCGCATCCTGAGCATGTACGGCCTGGGGATGAGCTTTCGGGACCTCTCCTCTCACCTCAAGGAGATGTACGACATGGATATCTCCCACGACACGCTCTCTGCCCTGACAGAGAAGATTGTGCCCCAGGTAAAGGAATGGCAGGCAAGGCCGCTGGATGGGCTCTACTGCATCGTCTGGCTCGATGCCATGCATTACAAGGTAAGGCAGGAAGGGCGCACAGTTTCCAAAGCTGTCTACAATATTTTGGGCATTGACCGCACCGGCTACAAAGAGCTGCTGGGCGTGAATGTATCGGAAAGTGAAGGTGCCAATTTCTGGCTCTCGGTGCTCACCGACCTGCAGCAGCGGGGCGTGAAGGATATGCTCATTGCCTGCATCGACAACCTCAAAGGCTTTGCCGAGGCCATCACCAGTGTTTTTCCGCAGGCAGAAGTACAGAGCTGCATCGTCCGATCCGCAATAGCCTCAAATATGTAGCCTCTAAAGATCAGAAGGAGTTCATGCGGGACCTCCAGCCAGTCTACAGGGCAGAAAGCAAGGGACTGGCCGAGCTACGGCTGCTGGAACTGGAGGAGAAGTGAAGAAATACCCGAAGGTGCTTGAGAGCTGGCAGCGAAACTGGGAGAAGCTGAGCACGTACTTCAAGTACGCAGAGCCGATCAGGAGGCTTGTCTACACCACCAATGCCATTGAGGGCTTACACCGCCAGGTACGGAAGGTGACCAAAACCAAGGGGGCTTTCCCCTCAGACATGGCCCTGATGAAGCTCATTTACCTCTCGCACCAGAACATCAGCAAGAAGAGGGTCATGCCGCTTGCCGACTGGAGCCAGACGGCTCAGCAGCTAGCGATCTGGTTCGGGGACAGGATGCAGCTGGATTTGAAGTGAAACGCACTTCAAAAGTTTGGCCCTTTTGCTATAAGGACTCACGCCAGAACAGCAAAAGGGCCAGTAAACTGAAATAAGGAAATGACACAGTTTAGATTACACTCCCTTCTTTTCAACGAAATGAATTTCTCTTCATTTCGTTTCACCTATGTCCTTCAATCTGCAAAACTATAACAATTTCCGTTCTTTTAAACGGCGAACTGTTTGCAGGCAAAGAGTTATGCGTCACAGCAACCGTACTGGTAGCAAAAGTGCCTTCGGTTTAACTAGGGTCTTGCAGCCACCCTTTCAGCCAGCTTTTTTGCGAATGGAATAATGAAGAATGCTGTAATGTATGCAACCGGGACCATCGCCGTCCATGAATGGATAAGCTTATAGCCCCAGTCCTCAACAAAACCGTAGTTCCGGGCTATACCTACAAAAGCCATAATGAGGGTCATAGGTAGGACCACAAACAAGGTTTGGATGTGTCTTAAATATTTCTTGTTCATACTTAGTAGAAAGTGTTTTTCTATTCCGTCAGCTAAATTACAGATAAAATTTAAAATTGGCCGTAATCCCCTGACTGCTCAATTTACACATGCTAGTAGAGAGTGGTTCTTACCAGTGAAGAGCTCCTGTCTATGCTTGTTCCTAAACTACCTGCAGAAGACCATTTTACCCAGCCATGTCCCTACTGTTCAGCAAGCCTGATTCCGCTAAACTGCCATTGGTGCTGCGGATGGAAAAAGTTGCGGTAGCTCTTGCGGCTGTGCCCTGCTGGCGTAGAGACAGAAGCACCGTGGAGCACCATTTGGCTTACCTTGAATTTCCCGTTGTACTCGCCAACCGCACTGGCCGCCCTTCTGTATCCCGGATAAGGCAGGTAAGCACTGTTGGTCCACTCCCAGCGTTTACCCCAATCAAAATAATCTGCCGCGACTTCCCACTCCGCCTCGGTCGGTAGCCGCATCCCCTTCCATGCCGCATTCGCAGCAGCCTCATAATAACTGATGTGGCATACGGATTCTGCAAGCGGAACCTCCTGTAGCCCTGCCAAAGTGTAGTGCATCCATTTTCCGTTTATATTTAAACGAGTTACTTCCTGATCTACATAGCTACGGTAGCGGTAAATATCATTTACATCAGGCCGGCTCAGGTTGCCCCTGTCTGTGCGCACCACTCTTGCTCCCACCGTCTCATAGTAGCTATTAAAGACGTAATTATACCGGGGGTCAAACTGGCAAGGAAGGCTTCAGCACAAAGGTTTCAAAAAACCAGGTCATATAGCCCCATATGCCATTTTAGAGGACTGACATCCACCACAGGCTGCACCACGTAATCTTCTTTTTGAAGTGGCGCACAAATATCTTCCGTAAGTTTTCTTACAACTTTGTATTGTTCTAATAACTTGCTCCTAGATTGAAAAACGAAAAGGTCTAAACTACTTTCCAGATAACATCGGCAAACCAGCTTTTGGAATCGGAGCAGTTGTAGACCGGTGCAAAACCTGATGCTCTGGCAAGACTATCTACCTCTTCCAATGTATACTTTTGTGAAATCTCCACAAAGATGGTTTCATCATGGCCAAACACAACCCTGCCGCCGCCAATAACGACTGTTAGGTCCCGTAGACTTACCAAGTAGCTTTTACAGGTTCCGTTACCAGGGTCGTAAGTATAGGTAATGCTCAAACGCATCCAGCTCGAAATCACCGTAAAGCTCTCGGTTGATGCGCTTAAGCAGGTTCAGGTTAAA
The DNA here is from genome assembly GCF_008017455.1 of Pontibacter qinzhouensis. GTDB lineage: Bacteria > Bacteroidota > Bacteroidia > Cytophagales > Hymenobacteraceae > Pontibacter > Pontibacter qinzhouensis. The sequence goes on from NZ_VRTY01000067.1 coordinate 9,646, forward strand.
CCTGCCGGTAATACCTGCTCTGTCATTATAAGCCTCCCAGATAGTCTCTGGGTGTTTTTTTAGATCAAAGCCCAGCAGCACCAGATCACCCGGCTTCAAATGCGCCCAAAGTTTATCGCAGAATACAGCAGCCTCCTGAGCTCGACTTTAGCATTTTTAGAAATCAAGAATAGTCATATGCTCTGATAAAGGCTATTTAAAGATTACATTTTTGAATATCGAGTAAATTTCACGACATCCAAAAATAAAAAAGTTATTCAAACAAGCTTAAATGGCGGGTTTTGCACGTTTTGAAAAATGCTAAAGTCGAGCTGAGGCTCCATATTGCCGATGTTTGCCCTTAGAAACATGACTACCTTGCGTCTGCTTGAAAGCTCCGAAGCTATACTGAGCATGTCAAAATATTCCCCTCCAGGTATGTGATGTCTAAGCTTGTTATTTCTGCCTTCAGCCTGGTTTAAAGAACCGACAGGATGTTGCCGGATATATTAGGTGAAGCCAGCCTGTTGGTCTGCCAGGTACCTGAGCAGGTACTGTGATTTGGTGGCGTCACCGGCCCCTAGTTCAATCAGATTAAATGCTCCGTTAACGGAAGTAAGGATTTTAGCAAGCTCGGCTGCCTTGCTTTGAAATTTCTCAAGTTCACAATTGGTCAGATAGTATTCCGGGCAAGCCATGATCTGCTGAAACAGCATGTCCCCTGTCTTGTCGTAGAAGTATTTCGAGGGAAGTCTTTTCTGTACCTCCTCACGAAATTTCTTCAATAGGGTATCGGTCTGCGCAAGTGCATTCACAGGGCAGTTAGTTGAATTCATGATGCATGGTTTTATTTTTAACTTTAATTCCCTGTGAGAACAACCAGCTTTCCGCCAGCCGAATTGCTTTCCATAAACTGATGCGCTTCTACAATCTCACTGAGTCGGAATGATTTGCTGATGCTCAGCCGAATGGCACCTGCTTCCACATCGCGGATAAACTGCTGAAAGCTTTGCTGGTCTACTCTGATCTGCCCGCTGTCGTAAATCGTGAGGTGGACAGTAGCGGGGATGTATTCCATGGGTGCGAAATCTGCCACTGACCATTGTTCGGACAGCATACCCGTCATGCATACCGTGCCCCCGGGAGCGGTACAGTGCAGCGAGTCCCTCAGGGTGGAGGCACCGACCAGCTCCAGAACCTTCTCTACGCCATCAGGATAAATGGCCCTCACTTTTTCTGCCAGGCTGCCATCATCGATGAGTAAGTGGTCAGCTCCGTTGCCTGACAGCAGCTCCCTTTTATCCGGTTTTCTGGTGGTAGCCAGTACGGTAAGTCCGCTCCTTTTAGCCAGCTGGGTAGCCAGCATACCAATTGAGGAAGTGCCGCCTCTGATAAGCAGGGTTTCATCAGGTTTTATTTTCAGCGCAAGGTGCAATGAGCCGTAAACAGTCTGGAACATTTCGGGTATGGCCCCCAGCTGCTCCCAGCTTAGATGGCTTTCAAATGGATAGAGCAAGGATTGGGGAAGAACCGCATACTCCGCGTAGCTTCCGTCAAAGTCCCGTCCCATGCCCCCCATAAAAGCAGCTACTTTCTGCCCCGGCTTTAATTTTCCTGCTGGGTCAAGTTCCACTACGCATTCAATCCCCAGCACCCTTGGCAACCCAACGTTTGGTGATAAACCTTTGCGCGTCATCAGTTCCGAGCGGTTCAGACCGAATGCTTTTACCCTGACCAATACCTGATCAGCGTTAGGAGTAGGGATGGGCCTATTCTCCAATACGAAGTTTTCAGCACCGCCAGGTTGATATAATACTGCTGCTTTCACTGCTTATGCTTAAGGTAGGATCATGTTATGCACTTGAATCAGACGGAACCGATATGATTAGTCGGTATAGAGCTTCAGATTTGTAAAGAATCTCTCTGTACCAATATCCACCCAAAGACCGATGGCACCTGTGGCGTTTTCTCCATGTTTTAGATCATTCACAATAAGTGAGGGCTGCTTATTGTCATTTATGAAGAGTTTGGCTTGTTTACCCTTGACTACGATTTTCATTGTAATCCACTTATTCAAACCCATGTCCGTGTATGATTCATATTCTTCCGGCGATTCTTTTCTAAGCCGCTCAAACTTGAAGTCAGGGTAAGAGTAATACTGAATGGAATGATTCCGTCTCACTTGGTTGTCGACCCTAGCGTTGGTCGGACGGAGGTATATGCACTCGAATTTTGAATTTTCCTCGTTGATTCTGAAAGCAACGCCCATAAAACCTCGGGCGAATTCAGGTGCATCTTCCAGAAGCCGGCTCAGCACCTTAACTTCTATTATCCCATCTTTGAAGTCAGTCCCGCTTACTTTGATAAAGGTGGCTTCGTCAAACGCTTTCACCGCAGTATCCTTCACTGCTTTCACTGCCTTTCTGCCCTTCAACTTTTCGGTTGATATAGACACATTCACCGGTTCAAGCCCTTTTTCATCAAGCTTGAGTTTCTGGGAAAATAAATCGGTGATAATGAGCAGGAAACAGCTCATTATCACCGTTATGAAATTTCTTATCTTTTAATTTAAATCACTCTAACAATTATTCATGCGCTTAAATGGAGTGATTGAATACCTTATAATTCCCATTACTGCTCTTCAAATTATTGAAGGTGTAGCGGAAGATTTTCCACTCCTCCTGCTCTTTACGCAGAACAAAGAAGTCTCGGCTTGTTTGTTGAGCTTCCCTATTGGTGGCAAAATCGGTAGTAATTGTTTTTGCTGTGGCCTGTACGAATGCATATCCGCCGTCAACTATCGTATTTTGAACGTAGTAGTCGATTTGAAAGCGCACTTTCTTGAAGTAGTTATTGCTTCTTTTAACTAATTCACCGGTAGAGAGCACCCTAAAACCATGCGGCATAAACTGCCCGTCTTCGGTATAGAAAGATGGAATGGAGGGCGCATCAGCTGTGTTCAAAGCTTGTGCGTACTGGCTGAGCAATTTTTCAACTGCTGCCTGTTCTGTTTGCGTTTTCATTTATTTACTCTTTTACTGTTTCAACCATTTATTTTATTTCCTCAATTATTTCAGCCTTTGCTGCAAACGAAGAGGTTTCTCCCGCTTACCTGGCTATCCTGTAATCGGCAACCGTATGGAACCTGATTTTGTCGCCTTCCAGGAAAAACGTGTCCGATCCTATTGGGATTTTGGCAACTGCCGATTCCCTTGACCATGCTATGTAAGCTACATAGCCGATAACTGTCAGCTGTTTCATTTCAAAGGCAGAGCCTGTAGGTATGGTTATGAAAAAGTCCTCGAAGAATTTACGGATTGCAGCAAGTCCTTTTAAAGGGCCATCTGGCGTCAGCACTACTGACTCCTCTGTATAATCTTTCATGATTTCTTCAAGGTTGTTGCTACCAAAGGCGGTGAGATGATGTGTTAGTACCTCTTTTGTTATGTTTTCGAGTTTTGCCATTTTATTTGATGTTTTTAATTAATACTTTGATTTAAGCCCTTCAGAAGACAGTCTCAGTGTGCGAGTATAAATTACTGTTTCAGGAAAGGCTTCATACTTGCCCATACTGCCGGGAAGTTTACCAGAAAGACAGGGTGAGGCATATTGGGAATATTGCTCAACTGCGCATGAGGAATCATTTTATAAGCTGCGATGACAGTCTTCAGCGGGGCGTTCCGGCCCAACTCGCCTGCCATCACCAGAACAGGAACCTGGATGGCACTCAACGTTACTTCACCTATGGTTACCGAGGTATAGTACTTATTCAGGCTCACTAACCACTCGTCAAATTTTTGCGGTTCGGGCATTAAGGCCAGCTGCTGTTTAAAGTAGAGACTGTCCATGCTGAATAGTATTTGCTGGGTATTGTTGAAAGTTCGGAAACCCTGTTTCCACTCCCCGGCACCAAAGGCAATCAGCTTCTTCACTTTCTCCGGATGCTACGCGGCAAGAAAATATCCTGTGTATGCCCCGTCACTGAAACCCAAAACAGTCACACTGTCTTTTGTCACCGCGCTGATAACGGCATTGACGTCCTCTTCCTTGCGCTCGTAAGTGGGAATCCCCGTGCCCATTTCCGATTTGCCATGCCCTCGGGTAGATACGGCAATGACCTGACGGCTTTGAGATAGGCTGTCTATGTAATATGTGATATCTCGTAGGTAGAGCCCACCACGCCGCCATGGAGGACAACAATAGGCTCTCCTTTGCCATACACCTCATAGTAGACTCTCGCATTTCCGGCTTTCACGTAATGTTCTGCTTTGGGATTGTTGCCGTAAGGCATGGCATCAGCCGAAGAAGGTTTAGCTTGCAGGAAGCGCCTTAGTTGTTTTTTAGCTTGGACCTGACTAAAGGTTGCATTAGCCATGATCATTAGGACCAGAAAAATCCTTACTTTTAAGAATCTGTGCATTATCATGTAATTTAAAAACAATGCAAAGATCTGGCATATAAGCATGTTAGGCCAATATATTATCTTAATAAATACCCTTAAACTAGTTTAAGCCTTGAAGCTAGGTAGCTTGTGAATCAGGCTTTGTAAGTCAAATCTTTTCTGATCTTACTCAGGAATTCTGGTGTAATGCCCAGGTAGGATGCGATTTGGGTATTGAGCAGTCGATTAGCTAAATTTGTATATTGCTCAAGGAATGATAGGTAACGATCTTCTGCAGTTGAACTGATGTTTTGCAGCACCCGGTTTTGTAGCTCAATGTACTGTTGCTCAATAATTATTCGAAAGTTGCGGTCAAATTTATGAAAGTGCGTGTACAGATAAAGCAGATCTGCATGGTTTATTTGAAGGACTACTTATGGCTCTATAGCCTCTATATAAGCGCCACTCGGCTTTTCAGAGTAAAAGCTGCTCAAGTCGGTTATCCAGTCATTTTCAGGTGCAAACTGTAAATTATGCTCCTTGCTAGTAGGGTCCACCGCGTACATTTTGAAACAGCCCGATACTACGAAGGTGAAGTGACGGCATACATCGCCCTGCTGCAATATAAATCCGCGCCGTTTTATCTTACGTTCAGAGAAGCGTCTTGATAACTCTTCACGCTCCTCTTCATTCAGCGGGAAATAGTTTTTAAAGTATTTAATTAATGTTTCGAAGGAGGTAGTCATACATTTCGGTGCTTCCGCTAGCTTAGACCGTGGTGGCCGGAACTGTAAAGCTATACAAGTAACAAGCAGCTATAGTCATGGCAGCATAGAATTCAGATCGAAAAGCATGATCATCTAGTTCAACAGTAAGCATAAAAAAGGGCTGATGTACTACATGTACGCCAGCTCCCGCTCTATTTATGATACGAATTATTTGGTCTTGTTGTACATATAGTCAGCGGTACCTTGATAAAGGCGGGCGGGGCTTTGCGGCACCCATCTCAACATACTATTGCGAATCAATGCCTGCTTCAGGGCAAGCTCCCCGTTCGGGTTTAGCAAGTCGGCATAAAACGCAGGATTGAATAAGGCAGGTGGGCTGGCGGTCAATTGGTTGTTTATTTATTGCCTCCCGCTTTATGGTTCCGTTCAGTAAATTCGGTGTACGGCTGGCGTAAGGCTCCTGAAAAAAGTTTGTCAAGGGGCGGTTCCAGTCGTAGGTGGTGTTATAACCTATACTATGAAAGCAAGGAAAGAAGGCTCCGTATATGTGGTGGCAGTGGCGATGCCGGTTAGCATACCAGTCAAGTCATATCCGCCGGCCCCTGCCGCCACCGCTGTCAGCGTTAGGCTATGCTCCAGGTTGGTTTCTATTTCCTTCTGGGCGCCCATGGTCACATAGCCGCCCTCTGAATAGCCAATTAGGAACAGGTTAGCCGTTGACCGGGAGCTTAATCGGCTGCTTTGAGCATATCCACAACGGCAAGGGCCGAATGCTGCTCATCGTAGTAAGGGTGAAAAATCTCTTCAGATACACCGTAGCCGATAAAGTCTGGGATTAGGGTGCTATAACCGGCCAAGGCCAGTAGTTCAAAGTCTGTAAAGGTGGCGGGGAAGTTGGAAGGAGTGTCGGCATCAGCAAACATGGTGCCGTGCAGTGCACTCAGCAAAGCTGGCGGGTCTGGTGTGCCTTGCGGAATAGCCAGCATACCGGAGGATTCTGTCTCGTTCCCCTTATAGGTGGTCTTATAGGTGAACCTGTAGAAGGCGATATCATACTTGAGAAGGTTCACCGCACTGCCAAAGCCAGAGGTCTGCGCCAAAGCCTGTATTGCAGTTTTTGGAATGGTGCCTACAGAGGTGGCCGATACTAAGTTCCCGGTGTCCTCAGGTTTCGGCACGTCTTCCTCGGAGCCCTGCAGGATGAAGATGTTCACCAGCAGGAGCCAGCTGAAGCCACGAAAGCTTTTTTTATCGATTTCATTTCATTGTGGGTTAAGTAGGGTCTGGTTAAAAAGTCCTTTATTACTAAAGCTGCTCATCTTCATCCTATAACTATATATTCATTTGCTGTTACTGGCAACGTTCATTAAAGCTTAGGACAAGCAGTAAAATGTGGCAATTTTGGAAGTATGAGGGCATTTTTATATTTTATCTTAACTGTAATAAAGGCAAACATATCTGTTTTGGCTGTTTAAATACATGGGTAAATATGGCTCGTATTTCTGAAGTTAGTTGACTATTAGGGTTGCAGTGTGCTAGTAAGTGCAAGGGTTATGACTGTTATAAGCTAAAAACCTTGCACTTGAGCAACTTGAAATTATGACAAGTTGCTCATTTTTAGATGCTTGTGACTTTTTCGCCAGACCCTAAGTATTGTTTTTAGCAATGTACGCATCAGGAAATGCTAATTGAAGCTACGTAAAGCAAATGGCTTTATAGACTTGGATTCAAGAGATAAAAAGATGATTGTTTTGTAAATTGCAGAACTTATCCGCTCTGGAGAACGCTTAAGAAGCTTCCTGAACTAACAATATGTCTATTTTATTATTGATTATATCTTTTAGTGAAGCATATTTATCAGCAGGACAGTTATTTAAATTTATCCGAAAGCTTACACTTTTTGTTCAGGTAAGATGATTATGAACAGTTCTAAAATGAAAAAAGATTTAGCTACTCGCATAAGCTATATGATCTCCAACTACTACTCTCAACCTGAAGTCAGTGGCAAAGCTTGAACACTACAAGGCATGGCTGGAAACGCTTAAGGAGCCAATGAAGGCCGCCTTTACAAGGGCGGGGTTTGAATCCGCTAAATATTCGTCGGACTTTCGCCGCTTCTTTGCGGATTCTGACGACCAAGGGTTAGAGCGGTGGCTTAAAGGGAATCTTTCACCGGAGGAACACAAGGAATGGGAACTGTATGGCAATTAAACCCTTACAGCATCCAAACAAAATTAAAGTCGGTGCTTTTCTTTTTCCGCAGAACAGATAGCTTTGCATCCGCAATACAGGCTTTTATGGGACGGGCGAATAGGGTTTGCCCTATGTGACAGAGGAGAAAGCAGGGCAGCTTTAATTTAGAAGTTCCTACTCTGGATAAATAGGCTAAACAGCTTAGGTCCCAACGGAAAACCTGTGCATTTCTTGCTGTACTGAACCTATGGGCTCTCCTGCATGGCCCTCACTTTCCTTTACTTATGACCACTTCTCAAAAAAATATTAAAGACTTACTTTCAACTTAACCCAATGAAGAAACATTTGACCATTTTAAGTGCAGCTGTCCTGCTGGCCAGTTGCGAAAGTGCCACCACTGAAAACAGTACGGCGCAGAACACCACCCAGGACAGCGCCCTTACACAGGAAGCCCTGGTGGAAAGAGGCAAGTACCTGGTAACCATCGGCGGGTGCAATGACTGCCACTCCGCAAAGACCATGACAGACCGTGGCCCTGTCCCTGATGAAAGGTATCTGATGGCAGGACATCTAGCCGAGGAGCAGCTGCCTCCTGTAGATCAGGCCGCCTTTAAAAATGGGTGGGTCTTGTTTAACATGAACAATACGGCGACCGTAGGCCCTTGGGGAACCTCCTATGCCGCCAACCTGACGCCGGATGCCACAGGGATAGGCACTTGGTCACTCAAGAACTTCAAGAAGGCACTCCGGGAAGGAAAGTACAAGGGCATGGACAATACGCGCATGCTTCTCCCACCCATGCCCTGGCCTAATTTCGTCGACATGACGGACCAGGATGTGGAAGCCATCTTTGCTTACCTGAAATCGTTGCCCCCCGTCAAGAACAACGTGCCGGCACCTCTGCCGCCGGCAGGGGCTTAAACCTTGGAAAGAGAAAGCTGCTTTTTCTCTTATTATAGGAATAAGACAGACTGGCATATGGTTAAGAAGGTATAGTAAACTAATCTACGTTTACTATACCTTACCTTCTTTTGATGATGCAATTGCACGCTCTCCCTATTCTAAAGCATAGTAGATAGCCATAGAATAGGGAGAGCGTGCAATTGGAAAGGCAAATTTATCTTAGGAATGTGCTTTGTTTACAGCATGTAAAATAAAGGCTGTTTATAGCCTTAACCAAGTAATTTCTATGTAAACATGCCAGATTGATATGGTCCGCCAATTTTAGGAGCGGACAGAGAATAAGATTGACTACTGCCTGAGAGAGCTCATTTTGATAATCTTTCATAGATCATAAATATCCTCTCCTCAGGCAAAGAAAATACTAGCAGGTAAACGTTGAATAATGCCATATCTTCCGCCCTTAATTTTCGTAACTTATGGCTTACTCACCCATACAACAGCTTAGCCCTATGAAACTTACCTCTATCCACTCGAATGATTATACGCAGGTACAGGCCAATGAAGAAAAAAAGTATATTCAGCGAGGTACAAACCAAAGCCTTCAAATATGCTTTAGCGTATGAATTGACCATCTGGGTCTGTGATATGCGGGGGATGGCCTACCTGGAAGTAGCTGACCAGAATTGGCTAATACGAGATATCTTCACTGCGTTTGACCCCAGGTTTCAACAGCTGTTCGCTTACATCATCAATTCGACTGGTTTGGAGTTGATGAGCAGTTTGCGTATTGAGGACCTCGTCCAGCATGATCCGCAGCTACACCAACGGTTACAGGTCGGCATATTCCTAAACAAAGAATCGGCGCAACAATGGTTAACGCTTCCGAAAGTTTAGCGCTCTACTTGATCTGTAAAATGAGTGCACCGCCCTTTCCTTTATTACGCTGCTCCTAAACTGAGAATTTCTTGAACGCACTATTTCGCCAATAATTTACCTTGTGTTAAATATGGTGCAGCATTTGCTCGTAATGAAGCACAGTCGACCCTCCACTGTTGTAACATATTGCTGTAAGGGGCTGCTTATCCGGTCCTTGATAGTACGATCTAGTGAACCTTCCTCTAATAAGGGATCAATAGGAACTCTGCCGCAGTTTCTCCAATTCTGTGACTGTTTTCACCGCCTTATCTCCTTATCAACAAGTATAACAAAATGATATTTAGTACTTTGCTACGGTAGTGAACTTCTCCCTGAGTTTCCCCATATCCTGGCTCACCTTCACGTCGAGCACCTTAGCGTAGTGCTGCGTTGTTTTGAGGGAGGTGTGGCCCAGCATCTTCGAGACGCTCTCCATAGGCACCCCGTTCAGGAGCGTGACGGTGGTGGCGAAGGTGTGGCGGGCGGTGTGGAAGGTAACAGGTTTAGTGATGCCGGTCACATCGGCTATCTCCTTGAGGTAGGCGTTCATCTTCTGGTTACTCAAGATGGGTAGAAGTTGGCCCTTGTGCAGGCACTGCGGGTGGTCGCCGTACTTACCTAATATGGCTAGGGCCGATGGGAGCAGGGGGATGCGGGAGGGCGTGCCGGTTTTCTGCCTGTTCTTGCATACCCATAGCTCCCCATCTATCCCTGAAGTTATATCCGACTGCCTCAGTTTCTTTACATCGGTATAGGCCAGACCAGTGAAGCAGCTGAACAGGAAGATATCCCGCACCTGTCCCAGCCGTTCGGTCACGAATGTCTTGGCTGCTATCCGCTCCAGCTCCTCTTCTGTCAGGAATACCCGTTCCACCTGTTTGTGCTTTGCCTTGTAGTGCAGGAAAGGATCCTGCTCCATATAGCCGTGGGCCAGGCAGGCCCTGATCACCTTCTTGAGCTGCTTGATATACTTTGCTGTGGAGTTGGTGGAGCACTTGCATTGGCTCCGGAGGTAGAAGTCATAGTCGGAGACGAAGGCCAGATCCACCTTGCTCAGGTCCAGATCGCCTTTCCCGAACTTCCAGCGAATGAAGGCTTTAACGTGCACCAGCGAGGTGGTGTAGCTTTTAAGTGTGGCCTGAGAGTACTCCGAGTCAAGCAATGCTTTTATGCGATGGTTATGCTCCTCCAGCCGCTCGACCAACATCCACACCTTCTCCTGCTTTCCCAGAAACTTATCTTTAATAGCTCCTGCTGTCGTGCTTCTGCCAGCCTCCAGCAGGAGCCGGTGCGTCTCCTGCACTTTCGCCTGCAGGGTGTTCAGGTATTGGTTCAGGGTGGTAGAAGTTTTATTACTACCTGTGGCACGCCCTGCGGAAGGGTTCCACTGGATGGGCTCACAGGCTCTGCTGGTGGAGATTTCAGCTCTTTGCCCGGCCACCGTAATGCGGAGGTAAACCGGTACGGGACCAGTGGAATAGTTTCTGGGCTTTTTGATGTAAAAAAGGATACTCATACTCATGGCATTGCTACTTTAAGATGAAACAAGATAGCCATGCAGCCCCGCTGAATCAAGATGTAAAATATTTGTATATCTTGATAATCAGTGTTTTAAGTGTTGATCCGGTGAGTCGTTTCATCCGCTAAAATGACTCACCGAATCACGCACCTACAGAATGCGAAAAGGTGAATGATTTAGCGGCTTTCAGAAAACAAAAAAGCCTGCAAAACTTAAATTTGCAGGCTTTTCGCTGATTTTGTATCGAAACTTGTAGTCCGTAGGGGAATCGAACCCCTGTTGCCAGAATGAAAATCTGAAGTCCTAACCCCTAGACGAACGGACCATTGTGTCGTATTGTGGTGCAAATATAGAGGGTCGAATTTAAATTGCAAATACCTGGTGCTAATTTTTTAAAGTGCAAAGGCTGTCTTTTTCATAAGTGGTTCATTTTTAATAAGAAAATTGTTGCCCCTCGTGTGAAAAAAATCTATTCTGTCTTTAGCGACTGTACCGGATCTGCTAAGGCTGCCTGAATTGCCTTGGAACTCATAGTAATTAAAGCTACCGACAACGTAACAATACCTGCTATTAAGAAAGCAACATAAGGTATATCTATTCGGTAAGTAAAATCCTCCAGCCATTTTTGCATCAGGTAGTAAGCTATGGGGCAAGCAAAGAGGAAGGCAACTAAAACGAGTTTCACAAACTCCTTTGAAAAAAGAATGGTGATATCCAGCGCCGAAGCTCCCAGTACTTTTCTTACTCCTACTTCTTTTGTCCGTTGGGCCACCATAAATGAAATTAGGCCATACAAACCGAGGCAGCCTATAACGATAGCAATAAAAGCAAATATTTTAAACAAGGTTTGCTGCCGGACCTCTTCTCGATAAAACAGTTCGAACGTTTCATCATAAAACTCATAGTTGAACACATCGTCGGAGTAGGCTTTGTTCCAGATGTTCTCTAAATGCCGGATAGCGGCTTCTTTTTGATTCATATCGATTTTAGCCGCCATGTAATAGTAAGCACTCAGCTGACTGGTTATAATGGCCGGAGGAAGTTCATGATGCAGCGAACTCTGGTGAAAATCCTGCACGACACCTACAATTATGCCGTCTTTCCCTGCCATGTTGAGCTTATACCCTAGTGCTTCTTGTGCTGTAGGTATGGCTAGCTTACGACGCATGGTTTCATTGATTACGAACTCCTTTATGGTGTCGCTTGCGGTAAAGGCACGACCTGCCACAAATGGTATATCGAAGAGGTTGAAATACGCTTCGTTTGCAAATTTAGTGTGAGACCTGAAGGGCATAGGTTCTGAGGAACCATTAAACTTGAAGCCGTTTTCAGCAATTATAATGGAGGTAGGAGGAGCCATCGTAAAACTTACTTTTTGAATGGCAGGTTCCTTTAGGAGGTTAGCCTTATAACTAACAAGTTTTGTAGCATTGCCAGCTGGCAGGCGCAGTAGCACAACCGACTCTTTATTAAACCCGAGGGGTTTATTCCGGAAATATGCCATTTGCTCCCCCACCACCAGTGTACAAATAATTAACACCTGGCATATAGTAAATTGCAGCACTACCAATACCCGCCGCAACGAGAGGCCAGCAACTTGTTGGGTATTCAGCCTGTTTTTGAGGGCAGCAATGGGTTGCAGACCTGCCAGCATGTAAGCTGGATATAAACCTGCGATAAGGGTGACGAGAACCAGCAGAGGACCCAGGAACACCAGCAGGAGCGGGTCTCGAACAAAACTGAAGGTGAGCTTTAGCTCAAGGAGCTGGTTCAGGTAAGGCAGCGAAATTTCCGTTAGTATAACAGACAAAAGAGTGGCGGCAAAAGTTATCAGGAACGTTTCGCCGAGGAACTGCAGTATAATTTGTCTGTAGCTGCATCCCAGCACTTTTCGCATCCCCACTTCTTTAGAGCGCTTAATGGCCTGCCCGGTAGCCAGATTTATAAAATTAATGCAGGCTGTGAGCAGCAGGATAATACCGATCAGCGCCATGGCCCAGATTACCTCCATCGGCACCACACGCATAGAGTAATTAAACAGCTCCTCATTGTGGTGCACATCGTGCAGTGGCTGCAGAAAAAAGCTCTTCAGGTCCTGGTGTTTCTTCGGAATATGTGGTAGCACAATTCGGTTAATGCTGGCTTCTATTTCTTTGTAATCTGCTCCGGCAGGTAGCGTTACATACAGGTTTTGGTTGCTCAGCACCGTTCCCCATTCGCTTATTTCGTAAGGAGATAGTTCGTTAGCAGAAGCATAGGAAACAAATAATTTGAAAGGGAAATCAGTGTTGTCGGGTACGTCCGGGATTACACCTATAACCTCCAGGTCTAACTGGTTGTTTAGCCGGAGTACCTGCCCCACAGGCTCTTTATCCGGAAAATATTTGGTGGCCAGCTGCTGCGTAAGTATAAGAGTGTGTGGCTCTTGTAGCCGCTCTATAAACGGCAGGTTGCCCTTCCCGAAACTGAACATCCTGAAAAAATCACTTTCTACGAAGCCAAGTGCGCCTGGTTCACGATAATGCCTGGCTGGTTTGTTCGCGGTAGCAGGTACTGTAATCTGCCCATCCTGCTCCCCAAACACCTGTGTAATAATTTCCAGTCCGGGGTTATTCTGGCGCAGAATATCTGTAATAGGGCCTGGAATAGAAGCCATCACACCTGAGTTGCCATCAGCCTCGTGGCGTATCGCCAGCCGGTACGTGCGGTCGCCTTTTTCATGAAAATTATCGAAACTCAGCTCAAACCGCACAACCAGGAAAAGCAATAGGCTACAGGTAATACCAAGTGCCAGCCCCATTATGTTCAGGAAACTATAGCTCCTGTTACGCAGCAGCATCCGGATGGCGGTAAGGAAGTAGGTTTTCAGCATAGGGTAAAGCTGGTGGAGTCTGTTAAAAATTTAGTTGCCAAGCTTGTCAGTCTTTATAGACAACGACTTCATTAATCGGAATTCGAACCTGTACTATTATCTGTTATAGGATATAAGACGCAGGACACAAGATTTTATATTAATCCTGCTAAAAAGGTGAAAATCAATTGTTGATTTTTGATAAGTTATGACGTCGTCATTAAGTAGTGCGCTCTAAATTGTTTCAGGTAACACCATTACCAGGCCGACTGTGACCTGGTGCTGGTGAAGGCTCATAGCTAAATTGCTGCCACTGCAGGTGCCATGCGTTCAGTTACAACTTGTCCGTCGAACAGGTTAATAACGCGATGGGCATACTCGGCATCGGCAGGGGAGTGCGTTACCATCACAATGGTGGCACCCGCGGCATTCAGCTCCGAAAGAAGGAGCATTACTTCGCGGCCATGCTGCGAGTCGAGGTTACCGGTAGGCTCGTCGGCCAGAATAAGGCGAGGCTTACCAACTACGGCTCGTGCAATGGCCACACGCTGTTGCTGTCCCCCCGATAACTGCTGCGGAAAATAGGCGTGGCGGTGGGCAATGCCGACCCGTTGCATCACCTCCTGCACACGGGCCTTTATTTCTGATTTAGGCACTCCCTGGTAAAAAAGCGGCAGCTCAATATTCTCTTGCACCGTCAGCTCATCAATCAGGTTAAAGCTCTGGAAAATAAAGCCCAGGTTCTGGCGGCGCAGGTTAGCACGTTTCCGTTCAGGAGCTTTAGTTACATTTTCTCCCAGAAAATACAGGTTTCCGGCAGTCGGTGCATCGAGGAGGCCCAGCATGTTGAGCAGCGTACTTTTGCCGCAACCCGACGGGCCCATAATAGCCACAAAATCGCTCTGTGCTATCTGCAGATCCACCCCGGTAAGAGCAGTGGTTTCTATGGTATCTGTCAAATACTTCTTTTCTAGCTGAGTAGTCTGAATAACAATGTTTTTCATAGATTTAAGCTGTACAACGGCAGTTTTGAAAGGCTACCAGTGCGGCAGGCCTACGATACCGTAGCCAATAGCTGTGCCAATTTGTTAATCAGTCTCTAAGTGGTTTTGCCATGGTTAGATGTAAATTTAATGTCCGTTAGCGAACAGCACTTGTCCGGTAATGGGCACTTGCACGATGCATTTTACCTGAAATAGTTTTAAATTACAGAAGAATTAGGCTGGCACAATATTTTCAAGTTATTTATTGCAGCTGAAGTAGTTCTTTGGGTTTGGAGCCAAGGCTTGCCACGCAAAGAATTCAGATTTAACATGGAAAGTATGGTTTTACCCTTGACCCTTTTTGGTGTAAATTTCTTTGAAAGGCCATTTTCATTAGAATAATTCGGGCCATGTGTGTAAAGATGATAATAATAGGATAGGTTGAATTCCAGGTGTATAAATTTTTGCAAAACTCAAAAGCTATAGCCACGCGAAAAGCTCTTTTATCTTCTGTTAGCTTTACTAATCAAATTGGGTATTTCTAGAATTAGGTAAGTACAAAATGGCTGCTTCTGGCGGGGCTGGTTCAGCAAATGACCAAAAGAAACAGTTTTTTATTTAAAATTAGTTACCCTTTTACAGTAGCTGCTGGTTTACAGCTGCACATGCTATTCCTTCAACTTAAGTAACACATCACTATGGAAGAAAAAAGCCTGGGACGCATTCTTGTAATTGATGACAACGAGGATATTCTTTTCTCCTCAAAAATGCTGCTGCGCAAGTACGCCACAGAAGTGGTGATGGAAAAGAACCCTAAAAAAATTCCGTTCCTGATGTCGAACGAGGAGTTTGATACCATTCTGCTCGACATGAACTTCAGCCAGGACATTACGAGCGGGCAGGAAGGATTTTACTGGCTGAAGGAAATCCTGAAGTACGATCCATCGGCGGTGGTTATCATGATTACGGCTTTTGGCGATGTGGAGATGGCGGTGCGGGCACTCAAAGAAGGGGCAACAGATTTTGTGCTGAAACCCTGGCAGAACGAGAAGTTGCTGGCGACACTTGCGGCTGCTTCCAAGCTTCGCCATTCTTTAAAGGAGGTCGGGCACCTGAAGGAGGTAAACAAAACGCTCTCGGCAGAACTTAGCACTGCTGCACCTGTTATAACGGGCCAGAGTTTGCCTATGCGGCAGCTTTTCTCGCTTATCGATAAAGTAGCCAGAACCGATGCCGATATCCTGCTCCTGGGCGAAAACGGCACCGGGAAAGAAGTGATAGCCCGTACCATTCACCAGCGCTCCACCCGGGCCGACAAGGTGTTTGTAACCGTAGACATGGGAGCCATTACCGAGAGCCTGTTCGAGAGTGAGTTATTTGGCCACAAAAAAGGTGCATTTACCGATGCAAAAGACGACCGGGTAGGCCGCATAGAAGCTGCCAACGGCGGTACTTTGTTTTTGGATGAGATAGGTAACCTGAGCCCTTCGTTGCAGGCAAAATTGCTCACCGTGCTCCAGCGCCGCGAAGTTATTCGGGTAGGTACGAACAAGGCCATTCCGGTGAATGTGCGCCTGATATGCGCTACCAACATGCCACTGCGCGACATGGTGCAGCGCCACGAGTTTCGCCAGGATTTGCTTTACCGTATTAACACCGTAGAGCTAAACCTGCCGCCGCTGCGCGACCGTAGCGACGATTTGCCGCTTTTTGCCGAACATTTTCTGGGTACGTATGCCCGTAAATACAAGCAGCCGCACAAATCGTTGTCGGTGGCTGCGCTGCAAAAGCTGCAGCGGTACAGCTGGCCCGGCAATGTACGGGAGTTGCAGCACGCACTGGAGCGAGCCTCTATCCTGAGCGATAACCGCGAACTACAGCCAGACGATTTCTTCTTTCTGCCGGACGAAGAGCCTAAGGTTATAAAAGAAACGCTACCTGCTCCTGCATTGCAAAACGCACAAAGCCTCGACGACATGGAGCGCGATGCCGTGCAGCGTGCCATGCAAAAGCACGATGGCAACATCTCGAAGGCTGCAAAAGAACTTGGCTTATCCAGGGGGGCTCTGTACCGTAGGCTGGAGAAATATGCTCTTTAAAAACTTCCGGCTCCAGTTGCTGCTTCGGCTTCTGGCCCTTTTAATTTGTGTGTACTTGCTGGCTGCCATAAATTTTACGGAAGCCTACAGAGCTACTTATGTGGGGCTGGTGCTGTTTATCTTGTTGCAGGTTATCCTGCTCATCAGCTTTCAGGAAAAAACCAACCGCCAGGTTATCCGGTTTCTGAACGCGATCCGGTTCGATGATTTTACAGAACAGTTTAAGGCTGGCGGTGAGGGTAAAATACACAGCGAACTGGCTATCAGGCTGAACGAAGTGATGAACAAATTCAGAAGCCTGCGAGCCGACAAAGAGGCGAATCTGCAGTACTATGAGGCCATTGTGCAGCACATCGGCACAGGCATAATTACCTACAAACCAGATGGCACTATTCTGCTGATGAACAATGCCGCCAAAAAGCTACTGCAACACAGCCAGGCCAGCCATGTGCAGGACTTGCAGGTGGAGCCAACCGGTAATGCAGCCGGCTTACTGGAACTGGTGCACGGCGATAAGGTGCTGATGCAGCTAAGGCAGAGCGGTGAATTGGGGCAGCTGTCGGTGCATGTAATGGAGCTCTCCCTGTTGGGCAGCACCATTCGGCTGGCATCGTTGCAGAACATTCAACCTGAACTGGAAGATAAGGAAATGGAGGCCTGGCACAACCTGATAAAAGTGCTTACCCACGAAATCATGAACTCAGTTACGCCCATATCGTCGTTGGCGGCCAGTGCCGGCGAGGAGGTAAGCAGCTACACCGATACCACCGCCACAGAGATAACCCTGCTGAAAGAGGAGCTGGAAGACATAGGACTTTGCCTGCAGACCATCAGTAGAAGGAGCCAGGGCCTCATACATTTTGTAAGCGATTTCCGGAACCTGACAGCGGTAAAAGCGCCGCACCTGCAACTCTTTAATGTGGGCGAGCTGCTGAAAGAACTCAGAACCCTGATGCGGGAGCAGATGATGAACCATGGTGTCGTATTTAACCTCGATCTTGCTCCGCAGAACCTACTCCTGAATGCCGACCGCACCATGGTGGAGCAGGTGCTGATAAACCTTATAAAAAATGCCATGGAGGCAACTCTGGAAGGGGAGCAGCCAAAGCAGGTAACCGTAAAAGCCTGCCTCGACGAGCGGAGCCGCACCAGCATCGAAATTACCGATAACGGTTCGGGCATGACACCAGAAGCCATGTCGAAAATATTTATTCCGTTTTATACGACCAAAAAAACGGGCTCCGGCATTGGCCTCAGCCTCTCCAGGCAAATTATGCGCTTGCACAAAGGCACTATTACCGTGCAATCGGAACTTGGCCGCGGCACCACCTTCACGCTCAGGTTCTAATTTGCCTTGGCCGTATTTCCTATAATACTCCCGTTCTTACCAGGTCTGGCTTTAGATGAACAGCTGTAGGACCTTACCATTTAACTGCAATGGCTAAGTCGAAAACAGCAGATACTTATTTTTACCCTTGACACTAAATAGCCATAGGAAGCTTTGGAAGGGTATTTTCATTAGAAAAATTTGAGTTAAGGGCCTCCTTCTTGCTTACAAGGTCAGCAGCAGGTAAAAGTTTAGTTAAGTAAAATCACTGGCCGAAGGTTTCCTCTTTCCTACGCTTCATCGTACTATATGCTAAAGTGTTTTAAGCTGAAGAAAAAATGGCAAAGAGCGAAACAGTTATTGTTAGTGCCGACAGCACGGCTGGGTACGTGGCAGAAATAATAGCGGGTGGTAGGAGCATGACCATCGATGAGTCTGCTGTAAAAGACGGGCATAAAACCGGCCCTGACCCAAACGATTTTTTATTGAGCGCCCTGGGAGCCTGTACCGTAGTGACCCTGCATATGTACGCCGGCCGAAAAAACTGGCCGCTCGAGCGAGCCGAGGTAAGGCTGCAGCAAGAAACAGTGCAGGTGCCAGATCCGCTCGCACCCGAAAAACTGGTAAAGAAAATGTTGATTACCAAACAGCTGTTGCTGTTCGGTAACTTAACGGAAGAGCAACGCCTGAGGCTGGAAGATATTTCGGGAAGATGCCCTGTGCAACGAACCCTGGAGGCTGGGGTGCAGGTGCAGACTTTCCTCGAACCGCTTGTTCCGTTGCCCGATAAATTATAAAGATAAACTTAGGCAACCTGTTTTTCCAGCTCAAAGTACTCCTCCAGCGTTAGTACACCCAGGGGCGGCGCTAAAAAATCTTCTTTGTTAACCTCTACGAAAAAAGCCATTTTGTCGTAGAGGTTACGCTGTAGAAGTTTGATAACCGGCATAACCAGCATAAGTACAAAATATGGGATTTTGGGCACCAACCCTTTGTGGCCAGCTAACTTGCAAGATAGCCTGATAAGCCCGGAGCGGGTGTAGATGCGCCTGCCTCCAATGGCGATTACCTGCGGTGGCTGCCCAATGGCGGCAACAGAGGCACAGGCAACTTCACCTTCATAAACTGGGTTTATCCGCTTGTCGCCTTTGCCAATGTGCCCGATCAAACCTTTCGATGCTAATGCTGTTTTTTCTTTAAACGCCGAAAATAAGGCAGTTGGCTCCAGAATGGTGTGGTTGATAGGGCTTTGTTTCAGGACTTCGGCAAAATCGGCGTGGGCTTTAAAATAGGCCAGGTGCGGATAATGCGCCGCAGCAAAAGCCGAAATGTACAGAAACTGCTGTACGCCTGCCTTTTCGGCTTCGGCCAGCAAATTCAGGTTCGCCAGAAAATCAACATCCCTGAAGGTGGCTTTGCATTTGTCTTTCAGGCTTAGACTTTTACCGATGGCAGATATCACCACATCTACACCATCGCACACTCCTTTCAAAGCTTGCTCTTCAGAGGCATCAGCCACAAAAATTTCGTCGGGGGCTGGAGTAAGTGTAGTTGCTTTGCTTCTGTTGCGGGCGAGTACTTTAACATAGTACCCCTGCTGCTTCAGTTCCTGAAACAAATGAACCCCCAGATTTCCGGTAGCTCCTGCCAATAAAATTGTTTTCATAGGCTCCTAAGAGAGTGTTGTTTAGGTAAATATATAAACTAACAAGCGTTATTGCAATAACGAGTAAACAGCTGGCAGGCTATAGCTTTGGCAGCTTCTGCCGTAAATAAATTGTTTAAACTTTAACAAGGTTGGTAAATAGGAGAATAGGAGATGGGGCAAGTGGTTCGGGTTTTCTTTTTTGCAATTTTTGTGTGCGAAAACAAGATTTTAATCGCGTCTGACTATCTTAGTACATCAAACAACCAGAAAGTAGAGGGGCAGTGGCACCAGGCGCTAAACCAACACTCAGTTTAATTCATGTTTAAAAATAAGGTTTCTATTCTACTTTTGTCGGGCATGCTGGCAGGGGGTATAAGTGGGTGTGTTCCACTGGAGCAGCAAGGGCAGGGCTATGGCAGCAGCAGCACCACGCAGGCAACGCTGCGCTACGAAGATTTTATTTACGACGAGAGCATCCGGTCGGTACAGTGCTACCGCGCCTCCGGCACCCCTGAGGAGGTGCTGAACCCGGCGGTGCTGCCGCTTACGCAGGAGCAGCCAGTGATGTTAAAGTTCGACAGGGTAAATGCGGGGCCGCAGCGGTTACTCGTAAAAGTGCACCACTGCAACGCCAACTGGACTCCATCGGGGCTAAACGTGACGCAGTACCTCAACGATTTCAATGAGTTTTTTATAACTGATGTTCAGAACTCGGTTAGTACGCGGGTGCCGTATGTGCACTATACTTTTCGGGTGCCACGGGTAAAGATAAGCGGCAACTATGTAGTAGAAGTAACAGAGGAAGGCGGTAACGTGCTGCTGAGCCGCAGAATGCTCGTGTACGAAAACGCTGTAGCAGTAGCTGCCAAACTGGGTGCTCCGGCTGGGCCGTCAGGTCGGTTTTCGAGGCAGCCAGTTGAGTTCAACATTTTCTACAAAGATTTTCCGCTGGTAAACCCTGCGCAGGAAATAAAGGTGGTGATGCGCCAGAACCACCGCTGGGATAATGCCAAATCGTATCCGCAGCCAACATTTGTGCGCGACGAAGCTCGCAGGTTAGAATACGTGTTCTTCGAACCTAAAGATCATTTTATGGGGCTGAGCGAGTTTCGGGTGTTCGATACCCGCAGCATCCGTTTCAGGGGGCTTGGCGTGCAGGGCATTAACCTGGAGGCCAACCCGATTGTGGTAAACCTGCAGCAAGACAAAACTCGCCAGGGAGAAGTTTACAGCCAGGACCCCGATGCTGATGGCAAACTGCTCTTCGGGAACCGGGAGTATGGCAACGGAGATGTTAACGGCGACTACGCCTGGGTTGAGTTTGAGCTTCGGGCACCGGAGGAGACAAAAGGAAACGTATACCTGCAAGGTGCCCTAACCGACTGGCGCTTAACAGAGCAGGCCCGCATGCGCTACAACCAGGAACGTGGCGCCTATGTGGGTCGCCTGCTCCTGAAACAGGGTTACTATAACTACTACTATGCCCTAGCAGGCGGTGCAGGTACCGAAGCCGATGCCAGCTACTTCGAGGGCAGCCATTTCGGCACGGGCAACACCTACGATATTTTGGTATACTACCGGCCCCCCGGCACCCGCGCCGACAGGCTGGTGGGTTACGAAGAAATCGGGTATAACAGGAAGTTTTAGAGGAGGTTTCGACTGTTTTACATAAACGAGAGCATGGCAGACGAAGCTTTTTCAGTATTCAAAAAATTTCCGGAGATGCAGCAGGCAAAAGAGCTTGCGCATTTCTTACAGCAACACGGTCTGGCAGTGCTAGTGGCAGATAATTCGCCTGTTGTAGACCTTACCTTTACAGGAAACCATTTGCAGAGCCAGTTTGAGGTTAAAATACCTGCTTCAGATTTCTCAAGAGCACAAAAGATGCTGGAAGAGCGTGTGGCAAAAGATCTGGATAGCGTAGACGAAAGCCATTACCTTTTCTCCTTCTCAGACGAGGAACTGTACGATGTCTTGTTGAAATCTGATGAATGGACTGAGTTCGATTTCCTGCTGGCAAAGAAGATTCTTAAATCGAGAGGGCAGGAGGTGAATGATGCTTTGATCGCTTCTCTGAAAAAGCAACGCCTGCTGGACTTATCGACACCAGAGGAAGGTCAGCAAGCCTGGATTTTTTTGGGTTACTTGCTTTCGCTACTGGGTGGTTTTCTGGGGATGTGTATCGGGTGGTTTTTGTGGAAACAGAAAAAGACGTTGCCAAATGGACAAAAAGTTTACGCCTATACAGCTCCGGATCGTAAACATGGGAGAAATATGTTTTTTATCGGGGTTATTGTTTTCTCAATCGTATTTGCAGTTAAATTGTTAAACGCCCTTTAACTTTTATTTTTTTGTACAGCCATTAATATGATCATATGTCAGCATTTGTAGTAGTAGAAATCGAGATAACAGACCCAGTGGCTTACGAAGAGTATAAACTTTATACACCTGGTTCTATTGCCGCCTACGACGGTAAATTTGTGGTGCGTGGTGGCAGCACCGAGAGTCTGGAGGGTAACTGGAATCCGCAACGCCTGGTAGTGCTTGAATTTCCGACGGTGGAGCGGGCCAGGGAGTGGTGGAACTCACCTGAATACGCAAAGGCCAAAGGAATAAGACAACGAGCCGCTCATACCAAAATGCTGGTAGTGGAGGGGTTTGAGCAGTAGGTAGATGTTCTGATTTTTAAATTATTCAAATGAAATAGCCCTTCAGAAGCCTTTTTGGCGTTTTTCTGTCAAGGGTTCTATTCGTGCGGAAATTAAATTTCTGCAGTTTGTTTAATCTTAAAATGGGTGAGCTTCGAGAATCCAGGCATCAACTAAATATCGAGACTCAAGGTTTCTTCACCTGTTGAAAGCTTAGATATCGGATAAGACTTTAAGAAATATTTTGGAATCATCATCCCTCCACAAAATAGAAAGGCAGCCCTAAAGCTGCCTTTCTATTTTGTGGAGGATAAAAAACTTATACGTTGAAACGGAAGTGCATAATGTCGCCGTCCTGCACCACGTACTCTTTTCCTTCAACAGCCATTTTGCCGGCTTCCTTAATTTTTGCTTCGGTTTTGTATTCCTGGTAATCCTTCAGTTTAATAACCTCGGCACGGATAAAGCCTTTTTCGAAATCGGTGTGAATAACGCCAGCTGCCTGTGGTGCTTTCCAGCCGCGGCCAATAGTCCAGGCGCGAACTTCTTTTACACCAGCTGTAAAGTAGGTTACCAGGTTCAGCAACTGGTAAGAAGCACGGATCAGTTTATTCAAGCCGGATTCGGTCAGGCCGTATTCTGCCAGAAACATCTCCTTTTCTTCCGGGTCAGTCAGTTCTGCAATCTGAGCTTCTATAGAAGCGCTAATTAATACCACCTGGGCATTTTCGTCTTTTACGTGTTCGGCCAGCGCTTTTGAGAACTCGTTACCAGAGTTCATGGAGTTCTCATCTACATTAGCGGCGTAAATAACCGGCTTCTCGGTGAGCAGGTTCAGGTCTTCAACGGCTTCTTTATCTTCGTCGGTAGCATCAAGAGACCTAACGCTCAGGCCTGCTTCCAGGTGGGCTTTGTATTTCTCGAGGCTGGCAAATTCTTTTTTGGCTTTGGCATCGCCGGCTTTGGCAGATCGTTGTACCTTCAGCAACTTCTTCTCAACCGATTCCAGGTCTTTGAGTTGCAGTTCAGTGTCAATAATTTCTTTATCGGAAATTGGGTCTACTTTACCGGCAACGTGCACAATGTTAGGGTCTTCGAAGCAGCGAACCACGTGAATAATAGCATCTACCTCGCGTATGTTAGCCAGGAACTTATTGCCGAGGCCTTCGCCTTTACTGGCTCCCTTTACAAGGCCCGCAATGTCTACAAACTCTATCACGGTAGGCAGCACCCGCTCGGGGTGTACCAGTTCCTCCAGTATTTCCAGGCGCTCGTCGGGCACGGTAATTATACCCACGTTTGGCTCTATGGTACAAAAAGGATAGTTGGCAGATTCTGCCTTCGCATTAGAAATAGCGTTAAACAAGGTAGACTTACCAACATTTGGCAGTCCTACAATTCCGCATCTGAGTCCCATTCAAATAATCTTTTTTATCAGGGCGCAAATATACAACAATTTAGGGAGCAAAGCGCAACTGGCGAAAACTGCTTCAGATAAGTAAATGCGCTGTGCAGGTTGCAGAATTTGTGTGGCACCGGGTGCAGGCATGCCAAATCAGCTAAAAACAAAAAAAGCTTACGAAATTAACGTAAGCTTTATAATAATATCTTTTCAGGCTAGGAGCCTATTCCCATTTCAATTCATCATCAAACGATGGCTCTGGTTCTGCCACAGGTGCCTCTAATGCGGCCAGGGCTTCCTCTGTCAGTAACTCCGACTTAACGTGGTCAATGGTTCCCTGCAGTGCTTCCATAAACTTAGCGAAATCCTCTTTGTAAAGGAAGATCTTGTGTTTCTCATAAGAGAATGTCTCATCCTTAAATTTCCTCTTGCTCTCCGTAATGGTCACGTAATAATCGTTCGAGCGTGTTGACTTCACATCGAAGAAATACGTTCTCTTTCCTGCTCTAACTCTTTGGGAAAAAATTTCTGCTTTTTCGTTGTTCTCTTCCACCGTTTAATAGACGTTAAATTCCACTTAATGAACCTAAAAGTAACATATTGTTCTGATATATAAAAACTTTTGAATTTAAAATTTGATAAAAAAAATTACACTATATTTGAGACGGACCAATTATAGTATAGCATGAATATAAATTCGATTATACTAGTATGTGTTTTCTTTTTTATGTCTGGTAGTAAAGTTTATATCGCCGATGGTAAAGCCTCTTTTTACTCCGACAAAATGCAGGGCCGCCCCACCGCCAGTGGCGAGCGCTACGACAAAACCCAGCTGACGGCAGCACATGCCTCGCTTCCGTTTAACACGCGCGTGCTGGTAACCAACACCCGAAATGGTAAGAGTGTGGTGGTGAAGGTGAATGACCGTATGTCGCGCTCCCGCCACACTATTATAGATGTATCCAGGGCGGCGGCGCTGCAGCTAGACCTCGTAAGAGAAGGTGTGGGAACCGTGCGGGTAAAGGAACTGAAAGATAGCGACCTCCCACAACAAGAAGCGCCTTTAGCCGTTTCAGAAGCTGAAGCTACCACCAAAGAATAAACTCCGCGCATGAAAAAGCCTCTTACACTTGCCGATGTTCAGAAATTCGAAAATATGGAGTTTCTGGCAAAACAGTTGGTGGAGGGGTTTATTACCGGTCTGCATCAGTCGCCTTACCACGGGTTTTCGGTTGAGTTTTCGGAGCACCGCCTCTACAACAGCGGCGAGAGCACCCGCCACATCGACTGGAAAGTTTTTGCCCGCACCGATAAGCTTTTTGTAAAACGCTACGAAGAGGAAACCAACCTGCGCTGCCACATACTTCTGGATGTGTCGCCTTCTATGTATTACCCTACGCACAACAACGGCAAAATTACCTTTAGTGCGCTTTGTGCTGCTGCCATGGCTACGCTGCTGCGCCGCCAGCGCGATGCCGTAGGGGTGGTTACCTTCACCGATAAAATTGAGTTGCAGACTCCTGTTCGCTCTA